>NZ_MLCB01000076.1 GCF_001890925.1 Planktotalea frisia | reverse complement strand
ACAGATTGAATCAGCAGAGACTGTTACGATCAAGGAATAGTTTTTCAACACAATCAGCCCGAAGTGATCGATGCTGCGGCATGTACATTTCTACATGAATGGCGGGAAGCGGACCTTCGCTGCGTATGCGAAACTTGGTTTCACCGTATGAGGAAGCAGACGTTCGGCAGCATGCGACTCTTTCAACCGCAGCTAACAACAGCAAAGAACCCAATTGGACCAATGCTGCGCGGTGCTTGAAGATCTGTTGTTCTGCTCTCAATAAGGGCGATGCCACAGACTTCGCCGCTAATTCTGGAACGCCCACCGGCCCCGGAAGCCATCTTATGATGGACCAAAGGCCAATCATGCAATAACTTTTAACTTGAACCATTCAAGTGGTGCTGCTCACCTCAAAACACATTGGATTTTGGAAACATGAAAAAAAAGCCCACCAAAGACTTTGCCGTTGATGAAGGTGCCAAAGAGTCGCCAAGCCTGATTTATTATCAGATGGCTGGAAAAAAACGGCGAGCGCACGGCACTTGGTACAGGGGCGAAAGCACGAACTTCCATCCGATGCGCGACAGTTTGGCAGAGCCAGACGCCGTCGCCAAATATGTAGGAGCTGGGTGGTTTCCTAAGGACGCATTTATCGACAAAAACTCCTATATTACAGCATTCGGCAGTTGCTTTGCGCAAGAAGTCACAAAGTACCTGAAGCAGAATGGGTATAGGGTATTTGGCGATGACCTGAACCTTGAGGCGAATATCATTCGCTCTGGCGAGGGCATTGTGAACAGCGCCGCAATGCTGCAGCAGTTCCAATGGGCTTTCGAACTGAAGCGGTTTGGAGACGACATTTGGCATCTTGAGGATGGAGAAGAGGCGAGTTCTTCTGAAGAGGCGCGGATGAATATACGCCGCATTTTTGACAAAACCGATGTGTTCGTTTTTACGCTTGGCTTGTCTGAGGTTTGGTATGACAAGGAAGACGGAGAAGTCTTCTGGAGAGCGGTTCCCAATCGATTGTTCGACGAAAAGCGGCACGGCTTTAAAGTTATGAGTGTTGAAGAAAACCGCTCGAACCTAATTGAACTCTTTAAGATCATTCGCAAGTTTCGCCCAGAGGCGACAGTTATTTTCACCTTGTCGCCGGTGCCCTTGGCCGCAACATTCAGACCGGTTTCCTGTATCACCGCAAACTCGGTATCAAAGGCTTCCTTGCGTGTTGCGATTGATGAAGTCATGCGTGAATTTGCGACGGACGCTAACCTTTTCTACTTTCCTTCTTATGAAATCGTGACGTCATACTTGGATGATGCCATGGGCGTCGACTTAAGGCACCCTCGGCCAGAAACTGTTGATCTTATCATGCAAGCTTTTCAAAACGCCTTCCTTATTGACGGGTAAAGCAGATCGTTTCAGAACATTTTCAGGATCGATCATGGTAGGATAGACAGGATGGCACGACATGGCAGACGATAACTTGCGCCCAAAATTTGGTGTTCTGCATTTTAGCTATGCAAACTTCGGGTTTGAACGCCGCTTGGTCAGGGATCAACTTGCCACGATCAATCTGGGTGATTTTATGCAAACCCTTGCCTGCCGGAATCTCTACCAAAAACTGGACATCAATGATGAAGACGTCATTGAAATCGACCGGGATCGCATTGTAAATTACAACGGCCCCCCGGTTATTGTTGTTCTAAACGCGTGTTTTTATCAGCATTGCTTTCCTGTGCCTGAAAAAATCATCCCTGTCTTTGTCGGGTTTCAAGCAAAAGAAGATGTAATTGTTGCAAACCACGCCTATTTTGAACGCCATCAGCCCATCGGATGCCGTGATACGGTCACCTGCGATCTTTTCCTCAAACATGGGATCAGCGCCCATGTTACGGGCTGCCTGACGCTTTCTTTTGACTCTCGATGTGATTATCCGCTCGATGGTAAGGTCATGATTGCATACGGCGAAGGATCGGGCGCGTTTCCATCTGAAGCATTGGACACCTTGCCAAAGCATCTGCTGCCCAAGCTGGAGTTCGTGTTTCAGCGCAAGGCAGTACATGCCTTGCCTTTGAACATATCCGACATGCAAAGTGCCGAGAAACACGCAAAATTCCTTCTCGATCATTATCGATCAAACGCATCTATCGTTGTGACCCCACTTCACCATGCGGCAACCCCCTGCATGTCGTCAGGCATTCCCGTCGTCTTATGCCGAAATGATGCAGATGACCGGTTCAGCTTTCTAAGGGATATTATTGACATTCATTCCAAGCCAAATTTTGATGCCATCAATTGGGCAGATAAACCTGCAAACGTGGACCATATACGGTCAAATTTGTTGTCGTACTCCAAGGAAGGTGTTCAAAAAGCGATGGCCTTTTTCCACCAAAAAGCTGCGGATTTCGGCACGCTTTCGGTGGATGTGCACCTGCCCACTTCCAAAGGGACCAAGGCACCTGAAATTAACAAGGCCATCGTGTCGCTCGCCCAAAGTAACCGACATATTCAGCTTGCGGCGTATTTTGAGGAAATGGACAATGAAGCACGCGGGCGGATCAACGCCAACGGGCTTGTCTGCATCGGCAAAGCCTATGTTGCCCTGAAATATCCTGCACAAGCAGTTGACCTGTTTAAAGTGGCGTTAACGCTTAGGCCCAAGATGTGGTTGGCCCATACCAAATTGATAACAACGTTGACCACCTCGGGCCGCGCAACCGAGGCGTTTTTGGCTGCGCAAGAGGCCGAGGTATTGTGCGGGACGCAGGCGGTTGTGCTGCTCTGCGCGGGGCGTGCCGCCGCAGCTGTTGATGAAATCGATATTGCGATCAATTGGCTTGAACGATCTGCGGCTATTGACCCAGTGAACTTTTCCGGCCGCGTACAATTAGCAAACTTGCTGGGGTCGCAAAAAGGACAATGGAGCAAGGCCCAACAGCATATTGAGGTTGCTCTGCAACTTCGCCCTGACGATCTTAACGCGCGCAGCGTTGATGCGAACGTGAAGCTCCACCTTGGGCATTTCGGGGCGGGTTTTGACAGCCGGAAATATCGCTTTGGCTCAGGAAAGGTATTTGGGGCATTTCGTAGACCTTTCAGGCACCCGACATGGAACGGTGAGCCGACAGTCAAGAGCCTGCTCCTACTCCCTGAAACCGAACAGGGTGTAGGATATGAGTTGCTCGCCGCGACCCTCATTCCTTCTCTCGAGGCTAAAGGCATAGAGGTGTTTTTTGAAACATCGCAAAAGCTCATTCCGTTCCTTACATCGCTTTACCCAAATGCACGTTTCATTCCATTTTCGGCTGAGGGAGAAATTGACCTTCTCGATCCAAGAATTGAAGTAAAAGCCTATTTCAGCGCTGCATGCTCTTTTCTGCGGCGGGATCACAAGGATTTCCCAGTCCTTTCTATGATGCAACAAGCGGCGGATTTGTCGGGTGCAGTTAAACCGCTGCGCATTGGTCTTTCGTGGAGGAGTACGAACCCTTCAACAGGGAAATCGCGATCGATCCCACTTCAGCGCATGGTAAGGTTATTCGACAAAATTGACCGCGACATTGCTTTAGTCAATCTGCAATATGGTGATGTGTCAGCGGAAATTTCTACATCAAATGATACATCTGTCCACCGTATCGAATATCAGTCAGGTATCAATTATGTCCATGACACTGCTACCTTTCTCGATACGGTACGGTCCGTCGATGTTGTCGTCAGCATTGACAACAGCACGTTATTTTTCGCGGGTCATTTGAACAAGCCGACTTTTGCGTTGTTGTCTCCCACTCCACATTGGGTTTGGGGGAAAGCACAAGAGCAGTCAATTTGGTTTCCATCGATCCAACTGCTTCAAACTGAGGAGAGCGAAGCATGGGAAGATAAATTCACCTCAGTTCTTCTCAGTCTTCAATCTATCATTGATTGCAATGGCCACGATGCCCGAACAGATAGTGATGGCAGTGGGTGAGATTGAGGCAGCAAAACGCACACGATTTATGAATGACTGGTCTTCTGACGCTGTGCCACAGCGCGGAGTTAACCAAGGAGTGGCTGCTAAGGGCCGGAAGCTGACCTGCCAACCCGTCCAGCTTTGGGAGCAAGCCAAAAAATGTCACTCTGATCTGATGCACAAATCAGGACCGCTTTCGGGACCGCTTATATATTTTAAATTTGGAATAAGTGTCTGTAAATAAATGGAAATACAGAAAGTTCGACGTCCTCTCCTGGGCACCAAAATCTCTCTTAAATTACCAATAAACCAAGCAAATACAGTGGTATAGCTTCTCACAGGACCA
>NZ_MLCB01000075.1 GCF_001890925.1 Planktotalea frisia | reverse complement strand
GTCTTCAAGGTTGGATACATCTTAGCACGCTGTCCAGTTTTGCCGGACCACTTCAAACATCAAAATTCAGCAGGCTTTGGATGCAGTTCGAGTAATTGGAAACGAGGCAGTTCATCCAGGTGAAATGGACCTTCGAGACGACAACGAGACCGTTCACATGCTGTTTGGACTTATTAACTTAATAGTCAAAACCATGATAACCGAACCCAAAGAAGTAGAGACTTTTTACAATCTTCTTCCTGAGAATAAGAGGGCTGGAATAGAGAACAGGGACAAAAAGACCTGATATAGTGATCTTTCAAGACAACAAAAAACCGCGCCCTGCATTGAGCACGGCGCGGCTTTTTCTTTGCAACAGGTTTCGCTACTTCACGATTATTTCCGGCCCCATGAAGTATGTGGGCAAGAAGGTCGAGAACCATGGCACGTAAGTGATGATGATCAAGAACACGAAGAGTACCGCCAAGAACGGCAATGCCGCCTTCACAACCCGCATCATCGGCATGCCCGCGACACCAGAGGTGACGAACAGGTTCAAGCCAACAGGTGGCGTGATCATCCCGATCTCCATATTCACAACCATGATGATACCAAGGTGGATCGGATCAATCCCCAGCTCGATCGCGATCGGGAACACCAAGGGGGCGACGATGACAATCAAACCAGAAGGTTCCATAAACTGACCACCGATCAGCAGAATGACGTTGACGATTACCAAGAACATCACCGCGCCAAAGCCCGCTTGCAACATCGCACCAGCGATCTGTTGCGGGATTTGCTCGTCTGTCAGAACATGCTTCAGGATCAACGCGTTGGCGATGATGAACATCAACGTGACCGTCAACTTACCCGCATCGAACAAAGTGTCGCGCGTGTCCTTGTGAAAAAACGCCGTGACCAAAGCGATAGGCTTCTCGATAAGGCTGAGGTTGCGCTGCCCTTCGCCTTTGTAGAGTGGCCCCATATCGCGGTAGACAAAGTTCGCGATAAAGAACGCATAGACCGCCGCAACTGCTGCCGCCTCTGTCGGGGTGAAGATGCCGCCGTAGATGCCGCCCAAGATGATCACAATCAGGAACAAGCCCCAGCCCGCTTCTGTGCCAGAGGCCCAAACTTCGCCCCAGCCTTTCCACTCGCCCTTTGGCATGTTTTTGACTTTAGCGATGACGTAGATCGTCACCATCAACATGGTGCCCGCCATCAAGCCCGGAATGACACCCGCGAGGAACATACGTCCCACGGAAACGTCAGTCGCGGATGCATAGACCACCATCACGATAGACGGCGGGATCAAGATGCCCAAAGTACCCGCATTGGCGATCACGCCCGCTGCGAAGTCTTTGGTATAGCCGACCTGCACCATGCCCGCGATCACGATAGAGCCAATGGCCACAACCGTTGCAGGGCTAGAACCGGACAAAGCCGCAAACAGCATACAAGCAAAAACACCCGCAATCGCTAGACCACCGGGAAGATGGCCAACGATGGCAATCGAGAAACGAATGATCCTAGCGGCGACACCGCCCGTCGACATAAAGCTCGACGCAAGAATGAAGAACGGAATAGCAAGCAAAGTGTAGTGCCCTGCCATCGCCTGAAAGAACGTCTGCGCGATAGAGGCGAGCGAGGTATCACTCAGCACCAGCAAGAACAGAATGGACGAGAAACCAAGCGAGATCGCAATAGGCACGCCGACCAGCATCAAGCCGATCACCATTGTAAATAGAATTGCTACTTCCATGCACTAGCCCTCCTTGTTCATGTGGGCAACGTTGGCGACGTCGTCTTCAGCTTCATGGCTCACGATGATCGTGGCTTGCGTACCCTTCACAATACGCACGCCTGCTTGAATGAAGCGGAACAACAACAGCGCGGCCCCAAAGGGAAGCATCGCGTATGGAATGAAACGA
This sequence comes from Planktotalea frisia, assembly GCF_001890925.1. Taxonomy (GTDB): domain Bacteria; phylum Pseudomonadota; class Alphaproteobacteria; order Rhodobacterales; family Rhodobacteraceae; genus Planktotalea; species Planktotalea frisia. The sequence goes on along the minus strand of NZ_MLCB01000075.1, from coordinate 2,526 downwards.
GGCAGCTTTTCGTATTCTTCGCCTTGGTTCATGCTTGCTTCAAGAAAGCGCAGAAACTCTGGCAATGGAATGTCGTTGGTCTCGTACCAAGCCTGATCACGACTGTTGGCAAATCCCGTCGGGAACCAGCGCCCTGTCGTTGAATCCAACCCCGCGAAGGGTGCCCAATAATCCCAAGCGCCTTTAAGCAGTAAGAACGCGTAGGCGATGCACACAGCGACGGCGATGATCGCTAGAACCCGCTTCACACGCGAGTCAAAGAGATTGATGATCGCATCCACACCCAAGTGCGCGGTCACTTTCACTGCATAGCTGATGCCGAATAAGACCAACCAAGCGAAAAGAAACGAGACCATTTCTAGCCCCCAGATTAGCCCTGTATTGAACCCGTAGCGCAAAATTACATTGGTAAATGTGATCAGTGTCATGATGCCAAGGATCAGCGCTATGGCTGTCTCCTCGATTTCATTGACAGCGCGGCCCAGTGCAGTTTGCGGCTGATAATGCGCAGACATGCCCTTGCCTCCCTCTTTTCATTTTAGGTGAATTTATAAATCGCTCCGGCGCAGATACGCGCGCCGGAGCGGACCACAGAGTGTGGAATTAGTGCTTTGCGTTGATCGCTTGCGCGGCGTCAATGTTCTCTTGACCCACGTCCTCTTTGAACTGCTCCCAAACAGGCATCATTGTGGTGACCCATTCTTGACGCTGCTCTGCAGTCAACTCACGGACAACACCGCCCGCTTCAATGATCGCGTCTTTCGCAGCTGCGTTAACTGCGGTGGACTCAGAGTTACGTGCAGCCGTCACTTCGGTCACAATCGTTGTCAGCTGTTCGCGGACATCGTCAGGCAGGCTGTCCATGAAATCCGTGGATGTCACGACGAGATAGTCGATGATACCGTGGTTTGTTTCTGTAACACCGTCCTGAACTTCGAAGAACTTGCGGCCATAAATGTTGGACCACGTGTTCTCTTGGCCGTCCACAACGCCTGTCTGCAAAGCGCCGTAAACCTCAGAGAACGCCATTGGCTGCGGGGAACCGCCGATTGCTGCCATCTGCGCCTTGAGAACGTCAGAGTTCTGTACGCGGAACTTAAGGCCGTTCGCATCGGATGGGGACACAAGTGCCTTGTTTGCTGACATTTGCTTCATGCCATTGTGCCAGAACGCGAGACCCAGCAGTCCACGACGTGTCATGGATTCCTTCATCGCCTGACCTGTCTCGGATGTCTGGAATTCGTCAACAGCATTGATGTTCTTGAACATGAACGGAAGGTCGAACAGACGGAATGTTTTGGTGAACTGCTCAAACTTGGACAAAGACGGTGCCGCCATCTGAACGTCGCCCTGAAGCAGCGCTTCGAGAACCGCGTCATCGTTATAAAGCGTGGAGTTCGGGAAAACTTCCATGCAGGCTTTGCCGTTCATCTCGTCATTGACGCGCTGCTCAAGAAGCGTCGCGGCGATGCCTTTAGGGTGCTTGTCTGTGTTAGTCACGTGGCTGAACTTGATGACGATCTCGCCGTCATCACAGGCGGCCGCTGCGGTGTTTGCGGTGACTGCCAGAGCCAAAGCCGTTGCGGCTGTTGCTAGGAATTTCATGAATGTCTCCTCCCAGAGCATTGTAAAATCTTTGATCTTCGACTCGCTCGGAGATCATGCCTACGCAAGATGCGCTGGTTTTGCTTTATGCTCAAGCCTTGCTTGGGAGAAACAGGGCTCAAAACCGAATGGAACCAATTAAGTTGACGACTACCCCTTTAGAAAGACGGGCCCTAAAACGCCAAAAACGCTGAAGACGCACGATTTCGGGCGCAGGTTCAGCGTTCTCGATTTAGCAATGTTTGCATGCACTTGCTTATTTTGGGTCCGGTTTAACGGTTCGTTCCCGGAGTAGCCCCGCCTCGCGAGATAGCGCCAACTGCAATAATCGCGCCCAGACCAAGAGCTGAAACACCCGCCACACTCAACCCACCAAGCCCTGCATTTGCAGGCCCCGAAATACCCGCAAGGATTTGTTGATTGAGAGGAACGCGCAGAGGTGGCGGCGTCGCATTAACGGTTGGCAAGGCAATACCCTGCCCCGCAGCAATAAGTCCGCCGCCACCGCCCGTCGCTTGCGCGTGTGCAGCACTTGTAAAACCCATCGCGGCAGCAACGGTAAGAGCGATCATAGATGTATTCATAGATGTATTTTTCATATTTTCCTCCAAAACCAATGTATCAAAAGCGAGGGTGCGATTGTGCTCTCCCCTCGAGCAATGGCGTTAGAGTTGCAGGATTTGAGATCCTCACGATATCACCCGGAATGGTGAAACTTCGCAAATAAGCGAGCGGCTTCAGGCAGTTGCGATATTCGCCTGAGATCATTTCCAAGCCTACGTCAGATTGCTGGAAAGTTACTTGTGCAGTAACACTCTTGAATAGGCCGTGTGTTTGGCTGAATTGAAAGGGAATGACCTGCCCCCCTAGGCTCCCTCATTCATAACGAGAGTTTGCGGGTTTGGATTTCATATTCTTTAT
>NZ_MLCB01000074.1 GCF_001890925.1 Planktotalea frisia | reverse complement strand
TCGATGGTTGAGCAAACTCTACATTAAACTGAGGGAAGTTTCGGGGGGCAGGTCAAGCGCAGTAAGAAGAAGCGTCATATGCGTCACCCTACCCCCACCCGATAGCTGATCACTTCGCACCCAGCCGACCTCAGCCGCGTTATGCACCAACGATTGGTTCGTGAATACGTGCCGTTCGCTTCGGCTTGTCTGAACTCACACAACGCGGGACTTAAACGAAGCAGCCGTTCGGTATTCTTTCTTGAATGGCCGCTTTGTTGCCAACCCGCACTTCAAAGCAAACCATCTGAGTATAAAGCCCTACTGCTTAGTTCCGGCTCAAGAATTGGCGCACTCGGGGGCGTTCTCGAATGCCAAGACTCCCTATTGAACTACCACTCTTGCTTCAAAAAGGAAGGTCGCGAGGGCGGCTTCAAGGTCTGAGATCGATGATTGGTCGTCTTCCGGCAGAGCCACCGTGACACGCATACCGCGGGTTCCACCAGCGACAACGTCAACGCTCGCGTTGGTTAGGCCCATTTCACCCTGCACCAGATCACTGATCCGCCTTTTGGCGGCATCGCACCGCAGGCTTGGTTTGTAAATCTTGCCAACGGTGGTTAGCGGAATGGCGTCAACAACATGAATAAGCTTGGGCCATGCAGGGCGTTCGTCGATGGCGCTTTGGGCGTGTTTTTGAAGATCTTCGATGCTCACATCAGCATCTGGAAGGAGTTCTACAAAACAGACAGGTAGCTCTCCAGCGTAGGCGTCGGGCATGCCAACCGCTGCGGCCAGTGCCACAGCAGGGTGGGTGCTCATGACATTCTCGATCATAGCCGGGTCAATGTTGTGCCCGCTGCGAATGATGAGATCTTTGGAACGGCCCGCAATGTAGACGCAGCCTTGCTCATCTTTGTAGCCAAGATCACCCGAGTTCAGTCGGCCATCATCAAAAACGCCTGCGTTGTGTTTTGGGTCGCGATAACCGGGCGAGATGTGATCACCCGAGATCGCAATCACGCCGATCTCGTCAGTCGCGCAAGGTTCCCCAAGGCTTCCGTCATCGTTCAGGCGCAAAATCTCAACCTTGGTGTAGGGCAGTTGCCAGCCAACCGAGCCGACGGTGCCGGGGCCAGAAAGCGGATCAATACTGACTAGCCCTGAGGCCTCCGTCATCCCGAAAATTTCGTGGAGGTGGCATCCGGTTACTTCCTTGAAGCGCGCGCCAACCGCGGGCGGCAGCAAGGCCGCGCCTGTCAGGCCAGTGCGCATCGAGCTAATGTCATTTTCCCCAACAGGAATTTGCAAGATCGCGCCGATAGCCGTTGGGACACCGCCCACCACAGTAACTTTGTGATCGGCAACCAAACGCCAGAACCCTTCGACAATTGCTGGATTACGCAGTCCGGCTGGCGTCATTACGACAAGCTCGACGCCCGCCATGAACGCGCTTAGGCCCGCAACGATCGTGCCTGCGACGTGAAACAGCGGCAGCGTTGCAGTCATGATATCGTCGGAGGTATATCCGCACATGGCAGCTCCGCCGAAGGCCGAAACAAGCTGACTGCGATGGGTGTGCGCGACAAGTTTTGGAACACCCGTCGTGCCGCCTGTGTGAAAATACGCAGCGACATCATCACCTCCGCGGGGCTCACCAAAGATCAGACAATCATCGGGTTGTTCGGCGATAGCTGTGCCAAGATCAATCACGCCGTCTTCGGGGGGCGTTCCGGGAGGAGAAACGCGCACCAAGATCAGGTCGGGGATCTGTTCGCGCAGTTCCAACGCCTTCTCCCAGATGCCGAGCTGCGGATGCGGGCCGAGCGCGACAAGGATCTTCGCCTCTGACGCTTTGATCAGTTCGACGATGCTGTCGGGTTGCAACAGAAAGTTGATCGGCACCGCGTAGCCTGCTGTTTCGGCAGCCCAGAGTGTCACGTAAGTTTCTGTGAGAGAGGGCAACATGTAGGCGACACCCGGAGCGGGGCCAGCGAGCGAAGAGAACAAGTTGGCGGTCTGTGTGATCATCCCCAAAACCTGGCTGTAGTTGGTGCGACGGGGCTGTTCATCGGCCGCGCCTGTCATCAACATGGTGATCGCAGTCGATGTCGGGTTCTGCGCGGCGCTGGCCTTGAACGCATCGTAGATGCTGCGTTCAGGCAAGCGCTGCTCAAGTGTCATGTCCGCCTCAAAACGCTTAAGGTCATCACGTGTCCGGATCGTTCCCTCACCAAAAGTCGCCATCTTCGTCACTCCCAAATTCGTTTGCTGTTCTGTTCGTTGTGGTCAGGCTGGCCTGCGCTGTTCAAATGCAGGCCAATAGTGAGCTTAGGAATTGCTGACTTTGACAACGACTTTGCCGAAGTTCCGGCCTTCAAGAAGCCCGTTGAAGGCGTCTGGCGCATACTCTAATCCTTCGATCACTTGTTCGCGATACTTGATTTTTCCGGTCTCAATCCAGCCCGTCATTTCTTTGGCAAACTCTGGATATTGGCTGGGGAAACTGTCCCAGACGATGAAACCCTCAACCTTGACCTTTTTCACCAAGAAAGCCCCCAGTATCGCACCCGAGCGGTCCGGCCCTTCAGGAAGGCTAGTTGCGTTGTATTGAGACACCAATCCGCAAAGAGGAACACGGGCGAACGGGTTCAGAAGCGGCAGAACGGCAGCAAACACCGCGCCGCCGACGTTTTCAAAATAGACATCGATACCATCAGGACAGGCCGCCTTTAGTTGCGCATCGAAGTCCGGAGCGTTGCGGTCGATGCAGGCGTCAAAGCCCAGCTCGTTTACCGCATGGGCGCATTTTTCAGCTCCCCCTGCAATACCGACGGCACGGCAGCCTTTGATCTTGGCGATCTGTCCTACAGTTGCGCCAACGGGGCCAGTTGCTGCTGCTGTCACGACTGTTTCACCGGCTTTCGGCTCGCCGATAAGAAGCAGGCCGCAATAGGCCGTAAAGCCGGGCATGCCCATTATTCCGAGCGCCCAAGACGGGTGCGCCGGATCAGTTCCCATGTTGGTGACGCCGACCCCATCTGAGACCGCATAATCCTGCCAGCCACTAAAGCTGAGCACCCAGTCGCCAACAGCAAACCCTTTGACGTCTGATGTAACAACACGCGCGACGGTACCACCGACCATCGGTGAGCCGATGGCCACCGGATCGGCATAAGACTTAGAGTCATTCATCCGGCCGCGCATGTAAGGATCGAGCGAAAGATACTCTATCCGTAGCAGCATTTCGCCAGCACCAGCAACGGGCACATCTGAGGTATCAAGGCGTAGGGTGTCCGCGTTTGGCGCGCCAACGGGGCGCTTTGCAAGGACGATCTGGCGATTGGTGTCAGTGAGTTGTGTCATGAGTATCTCTTTTCAAGATGCAAGTTTCAGGTGCAGTCGAACATCGACGTTGCCGTGCAATGCGTTGGAATATGGTCAGACCTTGTGAGCCGCTTCGAGCAGCGCATGGGCGTCGGCTTCCGGCAGGCCTGCGATGTTTGCGTAGAGGTCAACGTCGAGCCCGTAGCCGCCGCTTTCGAGTTGCGCGAGGCCCACTTCGATTGTCGTTGAACTCGCAGTCGGGGCCAGCTTCATGCGCTGTGCCGCCAATAGCATCGCGTTGTCAAAACACGCGCTATAGCCAATTGCGAACAGCTGCTCGGGGTTAACGCCTTCGCGTTTGCTGCCGGGCGGCACGATGTTGACTTCAAAACTGTCGTCATCAAGTTTGCTGACGCCTGAGCGTCCGCCAGTCGCTGTAGCGCTGGTTTTATAAAGAATTTTCATATCATGTCCTTTGTGTGTTGGTGCGGCTTAGGCAGCATGAGTTCGGTTGTTGCCATCGCGTTCAAAAACGGGTCGCGATTGCGCGACAGCTTCGCCACCAGGCTCGCGCCCAGCCACATTTCATAGAGCGCTGCGCCGAGCAGGTCGGGCTCAACGGTTTGGGAAATCGAATTGTCGGCCTGACCCTCGGCAATCGCTTCAGACAGGCGCATTCCGATCTGGCGTGTTCCATCTTCAAGGATTTCACGCATCTCGTCGGATACATCTGAAATCTCAGCGCCAATCTTGACGATAAGGCACTGCACACAAGCGTCGCCAGACGTTTGCGAACTGGTCCACAGTGACCAATACTGCATCAGTCGCGTTCGCGCGTCGGGGCCTTTAGTGGTCAGTATTTCGTCGAGGCGTGACATGTATTGCGACATGTATTGCTCGAGCAAATTGCAACCAAAATCTTCTTTCGAGGAGAAGTAGTGGTAGAACGACCCTTTGGGAACCGAGGCCGTTTTTAGAAGCTCGTTCAACCCCATACCCGCGAAGCCCCGTTGCGCGACAAGGCCGCGGCCTGTGGCAAGAATGTGGTCTCTGGTGGAATCGGTGCGTGTTTGCATCAGGCTTGATACATTCATATTAGACCAGTCGTCTAGTTTTTTGTGAAGATTGTAGATCAATCTAATTTCACAGTTCCACCCCTTGGATCTAATGAGAGGTGATCCAAATGTCTTGCTGAGGCAGTTTTTTGAAACAGGAAACACTCACTCAATTCTAGATAGTGAACTGCGGTCCCAATTTGTCCCCCTTCAAAGTGTAGCTTCAATAGAATAACCCGAAATTGGGCTCTTGAAGCCCCTTAGGCTCAGGACCCATTAATTGCCTTGATGCTGGTTTGTCGTCATGATTCACGAA
>NZ_MLCB01000073.1 GCF_001890925.1 Planktotalea frisia | reverse complement strand
CGGATCATGCGGTTAGCTGAATCGTTCTACGGTCAGACGTCAACCCGTCAAAAGTCGGGTGCTCGAGGACTCTGTGTATAATGCGAAAAACATCAACGAAGGACGACAAATCCTCGACGCTGTGCAGACCGAAACACCCGATATCTATGACATCGATACCCGCCAACACAGCGACCCAAAAGGGACGTGGTACTTGCCACGCAAAAGCAAAAGCAATGCCACAATTCTGTATCTTCACGGTGGCGGATACACATTTCACGGCGCTATGAGCAAACGGTTTGCAGCGATGCTCGCGCATCACATTGGCGCACCGCTGTTTGCGCCTGAGTATCGTTTGACACCCGAGCATCCCCACCCTGCTCAGGCCGAGGATGCGCTCAGTGCTTGGCATCACGTCGCCAAGGACACGCCACCCAAAAACATCGTCATCATTGGTGATAGCGCGGGGGGGCACATGGTTCTGATGTTACTTCTTGCTCTGCGCGAGCAAGTCATGCCGCAACCCGCAGCGTGCATCGCTCTGTGTCCTTGGACCGATATTGGTGATCGCGGTGAGAGCCTATCGGCCAATGACAAAAGCGATCTGGTTCAAGGTTGGATGGCCTTGCAGTTCGGCACATGGCTGGACCCTGATGGCACATACGGGCGCAAAGCCCTTTCGCCGATTGAGCATGATTATTCTGGCCTCGCCCCGCTTTACTTGCAGGCTGGTGGCCAAGAAATTCTGCGCGATATGATCCTGCAATTTGCACAACAACAGGTCGTAAACGGGGCCGATGTGATCTGCGATCTTTGGCCCGCCATGCCACACGATTTTCAACTTATGGACAGCACTCAACAGGATTCAGCTGAGGCATTGGCGCGCATAACAGAGTGCGTGCAAAGCAAAGTTGACGGCGTAGGTGAATTTGGCAAAGGCCTGCGCAGTGTTTAAGCGGTATGCGCCTCGACCAGCTCTTTATAGAGCGCTCTGATGCGCGCTGTGACAGGTCGATTTCCATCGCCGATCGGCTTGCCATCAATTTCACCCACAGGGGTTTGCGCGCCAAAAGTTCCAGTCAAAAACGCCTCGTCGGCGCCATAGGCGTCCACTAGCGAATAGTTGCGCTCATGCACGTCGATCTCATTGGCGCGGCACAGATCGATCACCTTCTGACGCGTCACACCATTCATGCAATAGTCCCCAGTTGAGGTCCAAACAGCCCCCTTGCGCACAATAAAAAAGTTGCACGCGTTCGTCGTGTTCACAAAGCCATGCGGGTCGAGCATCAAACCCTCATCCGCCCCTGCTTGTTCCGCCTGAAGGCAGGCAATCACACAGTTTAGCTTGGAGTGAGAGTTGTATTTCGCATCCTGTGACATCGGCAAACCCCGCACTTGCGGCACAGTTGCCAAACGAATGCCTTTGCTTTGCAATGCAGTAGCGGGCTTTGAATGTTCCATGATAATTACCATGGTTGGCCCAGTGCGACTGAGCGAAGGATGTTGAAACGGTTTCACCTTCACTCCGCGCGTCAGCATCAAACGGCAATGCACATCGGTGGTCATTCCATTCGCATCTGCGGTCTTTTGCAGCGCGTCCATGATGCCAGCGCGGTCCATGCCAACATCAAGTGACACCGCCTTGCAGCTCTCGAAAAATCGATCCATGTGTTCGTCGAAAAAGGCCCACGTCCCATTGTAGAGCCGCATCCCTTCCCACATGCCATCACCAAGCATAAAGCCACTGTCGTACACAGACACCTTCGCATCATCGCGGTGGACGAGATCACCGTTCACATAAATCTTGATGTTACGGTTGCGAGCGTCATCTTCAGCGTCGTGGGTTGTGTGCGTGTCAGTGCTCATTTGCGTCAGCCCCAGCTTTCAAATCCGAACATCAGATAGTCGCGCTGATAGGCATCTTGCACAGCGCTTTCGACTTCTGCATCGTAGATGTCCGATAGGTTAAAGAACATCGGCTCTTGTGCTTCCAAGTCAGGTGCAGGCGCTGTTTCGCAACCCGCAGAGAGCGCAAGTATGGGGAGCATTTCGGCAAGCTGATCTTCGCGCAACACCATATCGGGCAGAGCAAAATCAGCCATGTTTGCAATCGCTTGCGACTGACTGCACCAATGCGCATCGACGCGAATAGAGGTTTGGCCAGACAGGTTCATCTTCACAAACTGCGCAAAAGCGATAAACGCTTCGCGATGCGCCGCGAGGTCCCAGTTTTCGTTCGGTTCTTGGCCCGGAATAGGAAGTTTGTGAAAGCGGCGTAAAGTGTTGCGGATTTTGTTGAAACTACCGGGGCCGGTGGTCAAAATTTTACTACAAAACGCATCGTGCAACCGAAGCGCAGGATGGCGCAATACCGTGAACGTACGGTGCCCCACATGGTCTCGCTTCCAATTGCGCAACGACTTTTGGTTAAAGCCTGTTTGAAGCGCATCATCCAAGGCAGCAAGCCAATTTTGCACGACCTGCTCAGGGCCTGAGCGGATCGGCATGTAGAGCAGTGGCGCGTTTTGTGCAGCAATGTAGCTTGGTACAACAGGCCCACGACGCGGCTCGAAATTGGGCGTACGTGCGAGATTGAAACGATCCAGCCGCGCCAGACCAGCGTTCAAATCATCAAGGTTCGCAACCTTGTCTTCCAAGGCGACCGGGTTCTGGGGCTTGAGTGAATCATCAAGCCCGCCAAGGCGACCGTCGACCCCTAGAAAACCCGCAAGGCCGTTCATCACGTCAAGGTTTTGCAGGTCCTCGTAAGCCACATAAAACGCGGTTTGCCCTTGAGCTTGCAAACGATTGAGCAAGGTCACCTGAAACGCTTGCAGCTCTTCCACATGCATCTCGAATTCCGCTGCATTAAACGTCGCTTTCGCGTCGCGCCGGCGCTTTACGTTGGTCAGCTTCCACTGTCCCGTTTCCTGCGCAATCTTCCAAGAAACATAGCTTTCAAGAGGGTTGCGCGTCAGGATAATTTTGGCGCAGCGCGGATCGTCCATTGCAATGTCCATGACGCGTGGATCATGGTCGTGAAAGTAACGAAAACCGCCTAAACCATCTGAGAACTTCTTGATCGTTTCGATCAACTGTTCTGGGCTTTTCTCACGCATTTCACGGGTAACGCCTAGAATTTCAGTTTTATTCGGGTAGCCAATAAAATGCGGATTGAAAGCTTCACCGTGACAAGTCACGCCGTCTATCGCGTTCAAGTTTGCCTCTAGAAAATTCGAGCCCGTACGCATTTCTGCAAAGACGATGAAATAGTCGAATGCGTCACTCATATCTTACTTCACCAAATAGGGTTTACGTTGCTTTTTAACAGGCGTGATAGGATCATCATGGATGGGGAAATCGCCCATCAAATGCGGGTGCATCCCTTGGTTCTTGAGGTTCTGTAGGAACTGACCAAAACCTGTGAGGTCTGCCATTTTCGGTGCCTCGGACAGTCGTCTTTGAGGCGCGTTCCCAATTTCGTCAATGATGGTCTGCAAAGGCTCCATCGGGCTTTCAGTGAATTCAGCCATGGTCCAAATACGAATGCGCACTTTGGCGTAGGGGTTGCGCAACTTATAGAGAAACTTGTTCTCGATCTTTTGCAGACGCGCAGCTTCGCGACGCAAGTCTGAGAAGTTTTGATTGGCTGTGAACAACGGAACCGCCCAAGCGCCCGTGATAACAGAAATCTGCGCATTCGGATCATTGCTAAGTTTCCAGCAGATCTTTTGCGTATCCATTGGCCCGAATTGGAAACACTGACGTTCACCGCGCGTGTTCCAAATGAGGTTCGTCAGAAAGGCCGCACCGTTATAATCGCGCAGCTCAGGCGCGTTGCTGAGACCACCGTTGATAACAGTCTGACTTGACGAAAACTCTGCGCGTTCCGGCGAAAAGAGGTGTCCATGCACTTGTGTGCCCGTCGCCTTGGCAAGCCAAGGTTCGAAATCCTCGAACAGCTCGGTAAAGCCTTGAAACACCGAATACGCAGAACAGGTCAGCCCATTCTCCCAACCTTCATTCGGGAAACGAGAGTGCATAACAAGACCTGCACGACCGCGTGTTCGCCGCTCGACCGCTTTCGCGAAAATACGGTCGATCTTACCGGGGTTCGGCTCTGCACGCTTCATCGCACCTGCGCCATCCGTCAAAAACGTCTCATACACACGATCCGCATGGGGCCAAATCTTACGCGCCACAAAGCAATCAGAGCGGCGCAAAAGTTGGAGGTGGTCGTCATAAAAGATGTGCGGCTTACCTTGAAAATCGAACTTTGACAGAGTCAAAGAGCGGCTTTCGATATTCGCAGAATACTGACGCGCGAGGGTCTGAAAATAGCTCTCGTCAGGGATCCAGACTTTGCGAAAATACCGGTCATACTTGGGGCGCTCGGGGTCTTCTAAGATCGCAGAAAGCGTTTGCCGCGTAAGGCACCACCACTGTGATCCCATGTGCGGAACGAGACCCTTGGGAATACGCCGCTTTAACCCGAGCTTGCACTGAAATGCGACGTATTTGTCGAACATACGCCGCTGCGTTTTCCATGAGAACGGGAAGCGCAGGGTGAAACGTTCGATATCAAGGCCGCCAACCGTCCAAGGCACATCAGAGGTTGTCGCTGATTCAATGAAATCGGTGCGCGGGCGCGCATCAAGATACTCTTTCAACTCATCGACAGGGCGCAGAGGCAAACACGAGCCAGAGGCGAGAAATACATGGCGCACATCGGCAAAGCTATGCAGCAATTCTTCGGCAGCAGCTTGCGTAGCAGCAGTGATGCCCCAGCCGCCCCATTCGCAAAAATGACGCTTTGAGAATTTGATCAAAGGTTCATCGCGAATGGCATTTTGAAATTCGCGGTAGGTCTTGTTATCGACCTTCTTGTCAACATGGATCACCACAGGGCAGTCAGACGCAGCCCAATGGCGCGCGACTTGTTCCGCGCGCCCGAGGGCTGTGTGGACTAACATGATGATCCCTACGCTCAAGCCCAGTTTCCTTTGGACATGAGGCCAAGAATTTCGAGCTGACGCCAGTTGATGTATTTCTCAGACCACTTGCACCACAGATCAGGGTTCTCCGCGAGCCGCTCTGCATAGGCTTTGTATTCAACGCTGGCAGAATAGTGCTGCTTGCGCTCCAACTCTTCCTGCGCTTTTTCAGAAAAGGTGTTGAGGAACTTCGTGTGCAGCAAAACGCCCGACGCTTTTTCACCACCCCATTCATCGTAAACAAGGTTAAGACCGCGCGGCAGTAGGTTGTGCGTTGAGCTGACGTAAGTGTAACGGCGATCCCACTTTACCAGTGGGATTTTGTTCAGCGCAGGTGCTTTCTCTGGCGTATCAGGGAAGAAGACGCGCGCGCGCGGACCCCCTTGGATCCAAAGATTGCCAAGCTTTTTGTTCTTTTCAATCGTGTAATTGCCGGAATCAAACCAACACGCGATATCCATCGGGTTTTGACCCGGTAGATAGGTCTCTGCATCAATGCGCCCTTTGGGATACATATCCAAAAGCATCGCGCTAAACGATTTAATCGACGACGCATCAAGCCAATCTGTCAACGCACGAATAGGACGCGTGTCGCAGAACGGGAAGAGAAAGAACTCATCAGGATCAACCGTCAAGCACCAGTGGCCATGCGCGTAGCGCAGTTGCAACCAATTGAGCCAATCAACGCCGTAGCGCGAACGTTTGTAACTGTTCTGAGAATGCCAGACAGAGACATCAGGCTGCTCGGAGAGATACTCAAGCCCGCCATCCGTGCTGTCATTATCCACGATAAAGAAGTGGTTCACCCCGAGATCGCGGTAATATTTCAGAAAGTATGGCAAGCGCACATGCTCATTGCGCATTGTGGAAAACAGAAAAATATCGCCGCGCTTGATTTGGCGCGTGCGATTGCGGATGGGTTCCAATTCGCGACGCTTGCGAATCGCACGAATGCGCCAACGCTTGCGTTGCAATCGAAGCCTATATGACTTGACGATACCCACGTCTGTTCTGCCTCCTCATGACCCCAACAGCTCGGCACATACACCATTAACCAAAGTGTCGTAACACAAGGTTAAAATGTGCATCCCACTTCGGCGCTGTGAACTGGGCCTGATCTTTGACTACTCTACCGTGATTCTCACTGTCTTGACGCAGCAATTTTTCAACCTCGATACGCCAATCATAAGCATTTGAAGTCGTTGCGTAAACGGGGAATTCTCCCAAGATTTCACGATATATGCCAAGATCGCCACATATGACGGGCACGCCAAGGCTTAATGCCTCCACCTGTGGCAGCCCAAACCCCTCTGCAAGGCTCGGAAACAGCGCCGCTTTCGCTCCTTTGAGCAAGCCCATCATCTGCGCATCCTCAAGCCCATTCAGCTCAGTGATATTTGCGGTATCGCCCTTATCAAGGCGCGCAAACACGTCCTCATTCTTCCAACCTCGATTGCCGCAAATCACCAGATGCGGTGCTTCCTCCCACTGATCCCAAAGATCGAGCAAGAAGACGTGGTTCTTGCGCGGTTCAATCGTGCCGATGGTAATAACGTAGGGGCGTGGTACTTGCGGCAATGCCACCTCTGGGTGGTCAGGCAGATCAACGCCAAGATGGGCCACAAAAGCCTCTGGCATTCTACCGAAGCCCTTGAAATGACGCGTACAATCGTCAAGCGTTTGCTGTGAATTGCAGATCAAAACATCCGCGAATTGCGACACGACGCGCATGCGTTTTTCAAACTGTGCAACGGTACCGGCCCGTTGATAATCGGGCCAATCCAGCGGGATAAGATCGTGAATCAAAACCCCGATTTGTGCGCCTTTCAACGAGTGGAACGCGCGGAAAACGCGCTTGCTGAGATTGCTATGACCTGTGTTGAGATACAGCACGCCATCGGCAAAATTCCGGCGCAAGAGAACGCCAATGCGGGACGGCGTAGCGCGTGCAATCGCGTGCTTGCGCAAGGCAGCTTCGGCAGCGCGGCGGGCTGGGCTTAACTTGAACGCGAATTGCGAGAGGAGATCAGTTTTACCCCAATCCGCGGTCCTAAGATGCTGATGCGCAAAAGCCATACTCACGCGATCAAGCAGAAAATACCCAAACGCGCTGCGGACCAGCGCAAAAACAGGGCGATCCAAGCTTAAACACCACTCCAAATAGGCCCATTCCACACGATCAACACCCGTATGCACCATGCCTGTACGGCTCAGGAGACGGGTCAGATCAAGGCAAATAGGCCTGTCGTTATTTGGAATAGTGCCCAGTTTGGTGCCACCTCCACGCATCGCCGATCATTGACTTGAGGTTGGAACGCGTCGGCTTCCAACCCAGCTCTGCTTCAGCCTTGCTAGATCCAGACACAAGCTGCGTGCAATCGCCCGCGCGGCGGGCACCCTCGATAATCGGCACTTCCTTATTGGTGACGCTTTTGGAGTGATCCACAACGTCGCGCACGCTAAATCCAGAGCCTGTACCCAGATTGAACACAGCACTCGGACGTCCATCCGTAAGCCACTGCATCCCAAGCAAATGCGCATCGACCAAGTCGCAGACATGCACATAGTCGCGCACGCAGGTACCATCGGGCGTCTCATAGTCCGTGCCATAGATCGTCAAAGCATCCCGCTTGCCATCAATCGCATCAAGCATGAGCGGGATCAGATGCGTCTCAGGCTGATGAAACTCACCCACTTCGCCCTCAGGGTCCGCGCCAGCGACGTTGAAATAGCGAAAAATCACATGACGCAGGCCAAAACGGCGCTCGAAGTCATAGAGGATATTCTCAACCGCGCGCTTGGACGCGCCATAGGCATTGATAGGCTGCTGAACGCTGTCTTCATCAAGGACAACATTGTCCTGATCGCCATACGTGGCGCAGGTCGACGAAAAGATAAACTTGTTGATATGCGCATCGACTGCCGCTTCGATCAGATTGAGCGAGCCCAGCACATTCGTGCGCCAATAGAGCCCCGGATCATCCATGCTCTCTCCCACTTGCGAAAGCGCTGCGAAATGCATGATGGCGATGGGTTTATGCTTGGCGATAACCTCGTCAATGCGGGCGCGATCCAGCAAGTCGCCTTGCTCGAATGGACCAAACTTAACCGCGTCCTCCCAGCCTGTGGAAAGGTTGTCGAAACACACCGGTGTAAAACCAGCGTTGGACACAGCTTTGCACGCATGCGAGCCAATGTATCCTGCGCCGCCCGCAACTAATACGTTGTCCAACCTTAGATCTCCCGTTCAAATGCCTACTGAGCTGCTTTCTCAGTTGCCATAAGATCGGTCAGATAACCATGCAGATCGTCACGTAAGTCTTCACGAGACAGACCAAACGCCACAGTCGCCTGCAAGAAACCCGACTTCGACCCGCAGTCAAACCGCTGCCCGCGGAAGCGGTACCCGTAAACGCCACGATCCGTACCGATCTCTTGGTCAATCGCATCAGTCAGTTGGATTTCACCGCCCGCGCCAGATTTGATCTTATTGAGGTTTTTAAGAACATGTGGTGACAGAATATAGCGGCCAATGACGGCCAAGTTGGACGGCTCTGTGCCCGGCGCTGGCTTTTCAACCATGCCTTTGACGGAGACCATCGAGCCCATGTCTTCCTTCACATCCAAGATACCATAGGACGAGGCCTTTGAAGGCGGAACTTCCATCGCTGCAACCATGTTGCCACCGACGTCTTCATACGCTTCGACCATTTGCTGCAAGCACGGCTTTTCCGCCGCGATCACATCGTCTGGCAGGATCACCGCAAATGGCTCATTGCCGATCAAACGACGTGCACACCAAACTGCGTGACCAAGGCCCAGCGCTTTGTGCTGACGCATGTAAGCGATCGCGCCACTGTCCATGTTTGTGGACTTCAAAATTTCGAGCAGATCATCTTTGCCCTTTTTACGCAGCTCGTTCTCAAGCTGGGGCGAGTGATCAAAGTAATCCTCAAGCGCGCCTTTTCCGCGAGACGTCACAAAGATGAACTCTTTGATCCCTGCTGCGCGCGCCTCATCAATTGCGTATTGGATCAACGGACGATCCACGAGGGTCATAATTTCTTTCGGAACCGATTTTGTCGCAGGCAAAAACCGCGTGCCGAGGCCCGCGACCGGAAAGATTGCCTTTGTTACTTTGTTACGCATCACATTGCCCCTGTGTTCAAACCACTTAACGTCTCGACTCGGCTCTAGGTACGAAATGGGCCCAAAACATGTCTATTAATCGAAATTTGATGGCATTGTTTCCAAAATCGTCGCTTTACACTTTTGGCGGGAAATCGCGCAGCTTTGCAAGTCGCTTCAACTCTTGCGCGACCCTTTGCTTTTGCGTCACCCCTAAAACGTGTGCGCCCGCACGAACACTGCGCCCAAAGAGACCGCCAGTCTGTTCCCAAACACCCTCTTTCGTGAATCGCACCTTGTGAGGGCGCAGAGTGGGCGAAAATATGAAAAGCGAAGTGCGCGTGCCGTTTCTAACAGTTTCCATGGCCATCTGTCTCAACGCTTTGCGCTTGAACCATGACCCCTCGACAATCACATGCTGCCCTTTGAAACGCTGAGTTAAAGGTTTGAACCCGTCGCGCGCCAAAGGAATAGTGGACAAGGTGCTTATTGCGCGCTGCGAACCTACTTCGACACCCTTATCAAAACTGCCCATCAAGCGCCTAACATCTCGCGGCTCCAACAAGCCCGCCATCATATGGCGCAGGGCCCTTACCCTTTGCTCTTTGCGCGCCTTGGCAAATGTCACTTTATGTTGGGTGTTCGGCGCAAACTTACGCAAATAAACCGCAAGACTCGCCCCAATCTCGGTCAAGTCAGTTGGAACACGATCCTGACGTCGCGTTGCACTCGCCTTGTACCCATGATGAACTTGCGCAAGCGGTGCGATTGCTGTGCGATGAACTTCTTGCATCATGCGATAGTTCAGGTCGGTCTCATCCAAATAAAAACGATAAGCCGGATCAAACCCACCCATCTGCGCAATCACATCACGGCGCACTCACATCACGGCGCACTGCCATGTTGGTGCCCTCCGTCTTGATCGCGCGTCCATTCGTAGGTGTTAGGATGCTGATCTTATCCTCAGAAACGTCGAGCGGGGTGGCATCTCCAAAACAATCCACGCTGCGCGCTTTCCATTGAAAACTAATCCCGTTGCGTCCACGCACAAATCCGCCTGCGACGGCAACTTCAGGTTCGCTAAATCCAGCGGTTAGATAACGTAGCCACGTCGGTTCCGGCACAGCGTCATCATCTATGAAAGCAACGATTTCGCCTGCTGCCTCTGAGATCCCAAGATTGCGCGCTTTGGAGATATTAGCCTCTTCAAACGTTACCGTTTTCAGTTCATCAAAAAATGGCAAACCCCGTGCAGCCTCTAGCCCGGCTTCGTCAGCGACCAAAACAACTTCAAAGAGCGGAAAATCGAGCTGAGAAACCCCCAACAAACACAGCGGTAGATCAGCAGCGCGGCCTCTGCTCACAACAATGACAGAGACCGAAGGGGCGCTCATTCAATCCCCATCTCCTGCATCATCCGCTCAATCACAGGGACATCTTCGGGGTTATTCAATTCCCAAAACTGACGGCCCTTTGGCTGCACTTCCACACAGCGCACCGTGCCGCCCTGCTCCATAAAGCGTAGCTGCTCTAAACCTTCTAACTGCTCCAGAGGACCCACAGGCCAGTCCGGATAAGCCTTGAGCGCTGCAGGTCGATACGCGTAGACGCCCACGTGGTGAAACACAGGGGTTCTTGCCTCGTTCGGGTAGGTGTCCGACGTAAATGGAACCACCTCTTTGCTGAAATACATCGCGCGCATGTTCACATCAAACACCGCCGTCGTACCCCCGACGCGCCCAGCCTTGCGATCCGCAAGAAAACCATTCAAAGCCCGTCCGTCACAGCGCAAAACAGGCGTCGCAATGTCCGCCGCTGGCGTCGCGCGCATCGCCTCGATCAAATCCTCAACGAACCAAGCAGGGGTCAGCGGCGCATCACCCTGTAGATTCACTACGATCTCCGCATCGCTGCCCAGAACATCATAGGCAGACGCGCATCGCTCTGTGCCATTGGCACAACTCTCCGGCGTCATGACAACATCCGCGCCAAACGCCTCTGCCGCGTGTTTGATCCGATCATCATCCGTCGCCACAACAACACGGTCTACGCCTTTGACAGCGCTCGCCGCCTCCCAAGCACGTTGAATAAGCGATCGCGATTGCCCGCTCGCCCCCTTTAATTCTGCAAGCGGCTTTGCAGGATAACGCACTGACGCGTAACGCGCAGGAATAACAATCAGAACAGACACTTACGCTTCTTTCAGTTCAACATCAGGGGAATAGGCAATGAAGAACGGGTTGGCGAAATCATCTTTGCCATAGGTTAGCTCTTCATGGTTATCAAAGCACACAACGCGCCCACCAGCCCCCGTCAAAACAGCATGCCCCGCAGCCGTGTCCCACTCCATTGTGCGCCCGACCCGCGGGTAAATATCTGCTTCACCCGTTGCAATTAGGCAGAACTTCAAGGACGAACCCGCGCTCTTCATATCGCGCACCTTGTATTTGTTGATGTAGTCATCCGTCGCCTGATCGCGGTGCGATTTGGACGCAACAACGTAGAGCGCTTTGTTATCAGGCTTGCTCACTGCGATGATATTTTGCTGACCAATCACATCTGGATGCAATGGCCCCGTCTCTTCGATCGATTGCCCATCTGCGCGCGTGTAGAACATCCGCTTTTTCGCAGGCGCATAAACAACACCACGCGTTGGGACACCATTCTCCACATAAGCAATATTCACGGTGAAATCGCCGCGACGGTGAATGAACTCCTTTGTGCCGTCCAAAGGATCAACGATCAGGAACGTATCGCCCTTTGCAGTGTGCGACTCGGATTGCTCTTCCGTCACGAGCATCACATCCGGAAACACCGCGCGCAAACCTTCAGAAATCAACGCATCCGCTGCTTCGTCCGCTGCTGTCACGGGGCTATCGTCAGACTTGGATTTAACGTCAAAGTCGTCTTGACCATAGATGTCCATAATCACATCGCCCGCGGCCAAGGCCAAACGGCGCATGCTCTCTTCGAGTTGTTTATAGTCCATCTGCCTAATCCTTGCCTGAATTCATCTGTATTGTTGATAAAATATACATGTCTCTTATTATAGTAAGGGACGGGGACGGCAATAAACATCAATCAATTCGTCCCATATCAGGCAGAGTACACATGTTTCAGGTCCGAAAGCGGGAAACGACATTCAGGAAAGTTCTGACTTTCTGTGATCTCGTCTACCACAACATCGTTCGCACGATCCGTAAAACGCATGGCAATGCGTTGATGAGTATCGTGATGAACCTGATGCAGATGATCATCTTCGTTCTGGCGTTTTATTTCATGTTCTCTATCCTTGGCCTGCGCGGTGCGGTTCTACGTGGCGATTTCATGGTCTACATCATGACAGGCATCTTCCTGTTCATGACCCACATTAAAACCGTTGGCGCCGTCGCAGGCTCTGAGGGCCCCGCTTCGCCAATGATGAAGCACGCACCGATGAACACATCGATTTCCATCGCTGCCACTGCTCTCACGCAACTCTACATTCAGATGTTGTCGCTCTTTGTGATCATGTTCGCCTACCACGTGCTTGTGACCCCATTTGAAATACAGAACGTGACAGGCGTGATGTTCATGATCCTCTTGGCATGGTTCACGGCTGTTGCCGTTGGTCTCGTCTTTCTCGCAATCAAACCTTGGTCGCCCGGCCTGTCATCCTTGCTCTCTGACGATCTACCAGCGTGCCAACATGATCGCATCGGGCAAAATGTTCGTTGCCAACACACTGAGCCCACAACTGCTTGCCATGTTCGACTGGAATCCTCTGTTTCACTGCATCGATCAGTCGCGCGGCTACGCCTTCGTCAATTACGCGCCGCGCAATTCTTCATGGGAGTACGCATTTTATGTGGGCCTCATATTCCTCATGATTGGCATGATGGGCGAATTCTACACCCGCAAACACGCCTCCGCGAGCTGGAGCGCGCGTCAGTAAAACGTGCTTCATCTTTCTAAATAAACTTCAGGGGGCGCCCAGCGCGGGGGCTGGCCCCCTCCCAATCTCAATCAACAACCCTGAGGGTGAGGTTCAAACGCCCCCCTTTGGACAACAGACGCGACGACCCGAACCTGATTTTATCAACCCCATGATATGTCAAACGCGCTTCCCCCCCCATGACCACAACATCACCTGAGCTCAGCCAGATCGATTCCGTTGATCCAACGCGCTCCAAGCCACCAATGCGAAACAAGCCGTCATCCCCAAGAGACACTGACACCACCGGCTCTGAAAAATCGCTCTCGTCTCGGTCTTGATGCAAACCCATGCGCGCAGTCTCGCCGTAAAAGTTCATCAAGCAACATTCAGGCGCACGATCAGACCCGCTCACGCGCTGCCAAATATCCAGAACTTCACTAGGAATATCTGGCCAAGCCATCCCCTCAGGATGCTTTTCAGAATACCGATACCCGGAACGATCAGAGACCCAGCCGTACTTCCCCGCTGAGGTCATCTTGACGCGCATCGGCTTGCCGTATGGGGTCATTGGCGAAAACAGCGGCGCAGCTTTTGCCACCTCGCGCACAGCTGCGACCAAGGCTTGCTGCGCCTCAAGATCAAGCAAACCCTTATAAATCTCGAAACCGCGTAAACTCAGCTTTTCCAAGGCTCGGTTAACTCCTTATTCACCCTAAACGCAAAAAATTCGCAGCTTCTGTGCAAATTCTCCAAATGAGTGACGCACAATCCTTGC
Organism: Planktotalea frisia; assembly: GCF_001890925.1. Lineage (GTDB taxonomy): Bacteria > Pseudomonadota > Alphaproteobacteria > Rhodobacterales > Rhodobacteraceae > Planktotalea > Planktotalea frisia. The sequence goes on along the minus strand of NZ_MLCB01000073.1, from coordinate 38,014 downwards.
AGCACCCATACACGCTCCTTATATACCGCTCGAACGTTGAACTGCACCACCGCAGATCAGCTAACCAATCGGGGCGCAGATGCCGTAACGGGTTTGCGTCTCGTGACATCGCCTTGACCAAAAAAAGGGATCGAAAACATGGCCAAAGTAATTGGTATTGACCTTGGAACAACAAACAGCTGCGTTTCTATCATGGACGGCTCTCAGCCACGCGTGATTGAAAATGCTGAAGGCGCGCGCACAACGCCGTCTATCGTAGCTTTCACAGATGACGAGCGCCTTGTAGGCCAGCCGGCAAAACGCCAGGCCGTCACAAACCCCGATAATACAGTATTCGGCGTAAAGCGCTTGATCGGTCGTCGTTTTAACGATGAGCACCTCGCGAAAGACATGAAAAACCTGCCCTTCTCCGTTGTGAGCGGTGGCAATGGTGACGCATGGGTCGAAGCAAAGGGTGAAAAGTACTCCCCGAGCCAGATTTCCGCGTTCATTCTCGGCAAAATGAAAGAGACAGCAGAGAGCTATCTCGGCGAAGACGTGACGCAAGCGGTTATCACTGTTCCTGCGTACTTCAACGACGCACAGCGCCAAGCGACGAAAGACGCGGGCAAGATCGCGGGCCTCGAAGTGCTGCGCATCATCAACGAGCCAACAGCTGCGGCGCTTGCTTATGGTCTCGACAAAGAAGAAACACAGACAATCGCGGTTTATGACCTCGGTGGTGGTACGTTCGACGTGACGATCCTCGAGATCGACGACGGCCTATTCGAAGTGAAATCCACCAACGGTGACACATTCCTTGGTGGTGAAGACTTTGACATGCGCATCGTCAACTACCTCGCGGATCAGTTCAAGAAAGAGAACGGCGTTGATCTGACCAAAGACAAGATGGCTCTTCAGCGTTTGAAAGAAGCAGCTGAAAAGGCAAAGATCGAACTCTCCTCTGCGAACCAGACAGAGATCAACCAGCCGTTTATTTCCATGGACCCAAAAGGCGGTCAGCCGCTGCACATGGTCCTGAAACTGACGCGCGCGAAGCTCGAAAGCCTCGTTTCCGATCTGATCAAAGCCTCTATCAAGCCTTGCCAAGCAGCGCTTAAGGATGCGGGTCTGTCCACGTCCGACATCGACGAAATCGTCCTTGTTGGTGGTATGACACGTATGCCGCGCGTTGTTGAGGAAGTGACAAAGTTCTTCGGCAAAGAGCCACATAAGGGTGTGAACCCTGATGAGGTTGTTGCGATGGGCGCGGCCATTCAGGCTGGTGTTCTTCAAGGCGACGTCAAAGACGTTGTTCTTTTGGACGTTACACCGTTGTCCTTAGGCATCGAAACGCTCGGTGGCGTGTTCACACGTTTGATCGACCGCAACACGACGATCCCGACGAAGAAGTCTCAGATCTTCTCGACTGCGGAAGACAACCAGAACGCCGTGACGATCCGTGTGTTCCAGGGCGAGCGTGAAATGGCGAGCGACAACAAAATGCTCGGTCAGTTCAACCTCGAGAGCATCCCACCCGCGCCACGCGGTCTGCCACAGATCGAAGTGACGTTTGATATCGACGCAAACGGCATCGTTGCTGTTGGCGCGATGGACAAGGGCACGGGCAAAGAGCAAAAGATCACGATCCAAGCCTCTGGCGGTCTGTCTGACGAAGACATCGATAAGATGGTTAAGGACGCGGAAGAGAACGCGGAAGCGGACAAAGAGCGCCGCGATCTTATCGAAGCGAAGAACCAGGCGGAAAGCCTCATCCACTCGACTGAAAAGTCCATGGAAGAGCATGCCGACAAGGTTGATCCAACGACCATCGAAGCGATTGAGCTGGCGATTGCCGCGCTCAACGACGATCTGGAAACCGAGAATGCAGACAAGATCAAGTCTGGCATCCAGAACGTCACAGAAGCAGCCATGAAGCTTGGCGAAGCCATCTACAAATCCGCTCAGGATGAAACAGATGACGAGCCGATGGCAGCGGACGCTGGCCCCGAGGATGACGACATCGTTGATGCCGACTTCGAAGATCTGAACGACGACAAAAAACGCGGGTAAGGCACGCTAGTTGCGTGATCACACCCTAAAGGGCCGGCCTGTTTAACCGGGTCGGCCCAATGCGTTTCCTCAAAGGGGGAGTGTTATGTCAAAACGAGACTATTACGATGTTCTAGGCATCGCCAAAGGTGCGTCTGCAGACGAGATCAAAAAAGGCTATCGCAAGAAAGCCAAAGAGCTCCATCCAGACCGCAATGCGGATAATCCCAAAGCCGAAGAGCAATTCAAAGAGGCCAATGAGGCCCACGAAGTTCTGAAGGATCCTGAAAAGAAAGCTGCGTATGACCGCTACGGTCACGCTGCATTTGAGGGTGGCATGGGCGGCGGTGGCGGTCGCCCCGGCGGCGGCGGTCAGGGAGATTTCTCATCCGCCTTTTCAGACGTCTTTGATGATCTATTCGGCGACTTCATGGGTGGCGGTCAACGCGGCGGCGGTGGTCGCAATCGTGCAGCGCGCGGCTCTGATCTGCGCTTCAACATGCGCGTCACGCTCGAAGAATCGTTCAGCGGCTTACAAAAGACGATCAACGTTCCAACTGCTGTGAATTGCACGAGCTGCGAAGGCACTGGTGCAGACGGTGGCGCTGAGCCGACAAATTGCCCGACCTGTTCAGGTATGGGTAAAGTGCGTGCGCAGCAGGGATTTTTCACGGTCGAACGCACATGTCCGACCTGTTCAGGCATGGGTCAGATCATCAAGAACCCGTGCAAATCCTGCTCTGGTCAAGGCCGTGTTGAGAAAGAACGCGCGCTCAGCGTGAACATTCCAGCCGGTGTTGAGACGGGCACACGTATTCGCCTTTCCGGCGAAGGCGAAGCAGGCATGCGCGGGGGTCCATCTGGTGATCTCTACATCTTTATCGAAGTGTCCAAACACAAGCTGTTTGAACGTGAAGGCGTGAACTTGTTCTGCAATGTTCCTGTGTCCATGGCCTCAGCGGCGCTGGGTGGCGATATAGAAGTGCCTACGATTGATGGTGGTCGTTCACGTGTGAAGATCCCAGCGGGTAGCCAGTCCGGTCGTCAGATGCGTCTACGCAGCAAGGGCATGCCTGCCCTGCGTGGTGGTGGCGCTGGCGATATGTTCATTGAACTTGCCGTGGAAACCCCTGTGAACCTGACAAGCCGTCAGAAAGAATTGTTGAAAGAGTTTGAAGACCTCTCTGAGGACAACAACCCTGAAAGCAAAACCTTCTTTTCTTCGGTGAAATCCTTCTGGGATGGCATGAAGGGCTAAACGCCTTCACATGAAAATATTAGCCCGACCAGCCATGCTGCGTCGGGCTTTTTGTTGAACTGGGATAAGCGTTAATTAAAAATTTATCGAATCGGTTGATCACTGTTGTTATGAGTATGCAACACACACAGTTCACCGATATCGCCGCCCCAGCATTCAACCCGCGTCTTGCGGATGAGAAGGCGCGCAAACGCCTTGGGCTTTATGACACCAAGCTACGCGATCATCATGTCGCTTTGCGTGGGCGTTTCCAAAATCACGGTGCGGAACACCTAAGCGATGCCGAGATGCTCGAACTTTTGCTCCTCCACGCCTCGCCACGCAAGGACACGCGACCCACTGCGAAGAAAGTCCTGTCAGAATTCGGTGATATTGCAAGCGTGCTTGCAGCGGATACAGCACGCCTCGAAGCGCTCATCGGCGTCAGCGCGACCCAAGATTTGAAACTGGTGTTCAGCGCATCAAAGCGCTTGGCGAAAGCGCGTATCGCGCATCGCCCTTTGATCTCTAGCTGGGATGCTGTGCTTACCTATTGTCGCACAGCTCTTGCGCATAAAGAGACCGAAGAATTTCATGTGCTCTACCTTGATCGCCGTAATATGTTGATCGCGGATGAAGTGATGGGCGTTGGCACTGTAGATCATGTCCCCGTCTATCCCCGTGAAGTCCTCAAGCGCGCGCTAGAATTGAATTCCTGTGCGATTATCCTCGTCCATAACCACCCCTCTGGTGATCCAAACCCATCGCCCAGCGATATAGAAATGACGAAGCTCATCAAACAAGCCGCAGACAGCCTATCTATCACGCTTCACGATCATCTGATTATCGGAGCAAGTGGCGAAACCAGCTTTGTCAGCGAAGGCCTGCTTTAGCGCACCCACACCTCAACGCGACGGTTCACTTGTCTCCCCCAAGCGCTGTCGTCACACGCCATGGGCAACGCTTCGCCAAAGGCTTCGACCGAAATATTAAGCGTGTCGAGATCAACTGTTTCCGCTGCTTTTTTCACGGCGGCCAAAACAGTATTTGCGCGTCTCAAAGCAATCCGCTTGTTGCCGTCAGCAGGCCCTTGCCCGTCGCTAAACCCAACGAAAGTGACTGAGCGTTCGTCATAGACACCTGTCTCAATCGCGCGGGCAAGCTGTTGCACGTTGGACAGAGATTGAGCATCTAGCGCGCTAGAACCAGCGCGAAAACGAAACGACGTGCTCAGACGCTTCATCGGTGAAAGAACAGTGACCAAGCGCTTAAGATCGGCCAAAACGATCTCTGTGCCGATCAGCGAAATCGCATTCGCAAAGCGATCGCCTTGTTGGTTGATCGATAGCTCTTCTGGCGCTTGATCCACGAAACCTGCGCGACGAATAACGATTTGAGCAGAAGGGGAGCGCGTGAATGTCAAAAACTCGCGCGCCAACTGCGGCAAACGGCGCGCCGGAATATAGAGAAACATAGGGGCAGTCAGTGGATAATCTTCGGTCTTGATCGTGACGCGACCCGCCCGCAGGGAAAACCCACAGGTGCCTGTCAGCACCAAAACATCCGCGTTTCCGGTCTCTGAATAACTCGAAATGCCAATCGCAAACGGATCTTCTGTCACAGCTTGCGTAAGTGCCTTGTTCGTCGCGTGTCGAATAATGTTACTGTCCAGAACCAATGCAGCCGGCCCCATCAAGCGATCCTGAACCGCTTGCGACAGACCTGATTTAGGGTCGCGCAAGTGCACAGAAATTGGCGCATCAGGTCCGCCCAGATCTTTCCAGTTCGTCACGCGGCCTGCGAAAACCCGCGCGAGCGTGGCTGGTGAAATAGCATCCACAGGATTGCCCGGCGCGGTGATTGGCACCATCGCATCCAGCGCAAGCACGCGGCTGCGGTTCGGACCGCGCAAATCGCCAAGCCCCGCTTCATTCGCGCGACGGTTTTCAGTCAATCGAATTTCACGCAGCGACATCACAATATCCGCTTCATCCGCGAGCAAATCCGCAAAACCTTCATCCGTGTTGGTCACACGAAAGATGAATTTTCCAACAAGTGCCTCGTCTTTTTTGTTGCGCAGGTTGTAAATGAAATGGGTCGGATCAATAATTTCTCGCTTAGCGACATAGCCATTGCGCAACGCGAAACCCTCGATCAACGCTGGCATCAAGACTTCGCCAATCGTGGCAGAACCAGAAATCGATAGTTCAGCTACATAGTTTTGAAGATCAGGACAGGCAGGGCCAGCACAGTTCACGCCTGTGCCATCCACCGTCAACTCGCCATAAATCGTCTCGACGCGATAGAAGTCGCCATCAAAACCGAGCAAGGTTCCGTTGACTTCAACTGAGCCATCCGGCGACGTCAAAGTCACATCTTGCGCCGCGAGCGGAGCCACCAGTACCCAAACAAAAAATGCGGCGAGGCTCGCCGCACATTGCATCATCATCAATCAACAGCCCCGAAGTGTCGCGCGCTTAGTTACGCGCGACTTTCAAGTCTTGTATCAGGTTTTGCAACACCAGAAAATCACCAACCGCATCGCAGCCAGGAATTGGCAAGGACAAGTCCTGAACCTTCATCTTGCCAGCGCGGCTAACCTCAAGGGTTTGCGCTTCGATGCGAAGCCCACAATTGGCAATTGTTACGTTTGCATCAACAGACACATGCACATCGCCCTGCGCCTGTGAGGTGTTTGTCGGGAATGTATAGACCTCTGCAACAAGGGCTTCGCCCTGCGCTTTGTCACCCAAAACTGTGATAAATCCGCCAAGACCTTGCTCGGCGTGCTCGATCGTGCGCTCTGACTTGACGTTCACATGCCCGTCTTCACGAAAGTTCGCGCCAAATTCGAAAGCATTGATGTGCAAATTGCTCTTGGCTTTTGACTGCACAACCATGCGATCATAGTCAGCGAGCGATGGCACTTTCGCGTTCGCAAGCGCGCCCTCACCATTGGCAAACGCAACGATGATCACCGCATTTTCTGACAACGCAGGGATGCTTAGATCAAGGTTACCATCACGGTCTGTCGCATGGGTAAACATCATTCCATTGTGGTGGAACGTAACACGTTCATTCGGATAGCAGTCTGCTTTGAGCGAAACATCAACCATCGCAGCTGCGGACGGCACAGCGTTCATGGAGATGTCACATAGGGAAGCAGGACCAGCAATCTCAGGCTCTTCGATCTCAGCTGCGCTGGTGGTCTTCAAGGCGATGTCGCCAAGCGCGGCAGTTCTTACAACTGGCTCGTCGATCTCTTGCGCAGGCGCTTCAATTGCTTCGGCAACACTCTCGGACATGGGTTTCGTCGTAGGTTTCGTCGCAACAGCTTCGCTGACAATCGGTTTGGACGTCGCGGAGGTCAGCTTGATATCCGTCACTTCCATTGGATCGCTTTGAGTACCTGAAATGTCAGGTACGGGCGCACCCGCGTAGCGCGCTTTTGCAGATTCACCGTTCTGCATAACAAAGCCGATGGCACCCGCTGTCGCGAGCACGCCGCCAGCCATTACGATTCTTTTGATGTCCATTTTCTCGCCCTCCGAGGGGATAACCGTTCGGAGGACTAATCGCCCTCAATCAGGGCGAGAATGGGACGACGGCAAGGACTCTTTCAGGCCGCACGTCCAAGTTGTGCCTTTATTCAAATTAGACAATCTTACCGTGGCAATGCTTGAACTTCTTACCAGAACCGCATGGGCAAGGGTCGTTTCGACCAGGATTGCCCCATGTAGAGCTGTCATTCTCATCAAAGCCCTCAACTTCTGGCTCAGGCGCTTGCGACGCTTCAGAAGACGCTTCAGACGCCGCATCTTGCAAAGCTTCTTGCTGTGCTTGGAACTCAGCTACCATTTGCGCTTGCTCTTCGTCCGTCATCGGACGCACTTGACCAAGCTTTTGCGTCACTTCTGTGCGCAAACCATCAAGCATGCTCTCAAACAGCTGGAAGCTTTCGTTCTTGTACTCATTCAGCGGATCTCGCTGCGCGTAGCCACGGAACCCCACGACAGAGCGAAGATGCTCAAGCGTCACAAGGTGCTCACGCCATTTGCCATCGATCGTTTGCAGCAACATCTGCTTTTCGATCTGGCGCATGTTTTCAGGACCAAAGGCCGCAACCTTTTGCGCCATCGCCTCGTCTGCCGCCTTTTCTAGACGCTCACGGATCACATCGTCATCCGCGCCCTCTTCGACGCCCCATTCCTGAACGGGAACATCAATGTTAATCGCTTCCGCAATCGCGCCGTGCAGACCTTCCATGTCCCACTGATCCGCGTAGGATTTTGGCGGCATGTACTGATCAATCAAGTCATCAATCACCTGATACCGCATGTCCTGCGTGATTTCGGACACATCCTTGGATTCCATGATCTCACGACGCTGCGCAAAGATCACTTTACGCTGATCGTTCATCACATCGTCAAACTTCAAAAGCTGCTTACGAATGTCAAAGTTACGCCCTTCAACCTTCGCCTGCGCGCGCTCTAGGGATTTGTTCACCCAAGGGTGCACAATTGCTTCGCCCTCTTTCATGCCAAGCGTGTTCAGTACTTTGTCCAAACGCTCCGAGCCAAAGATGCGCATCAGATCATCATCCAGCGACAAGAAGAACGCAGAGCGACCCGGATCACCCTGACGACCGGAACGGCCACGCAACTGGTTGTCGATACGGCGGCTCTCGTGACGCTCGGTCGCGATGATATAAAGACCACCTGCATCAAGCACTTTTTGACGCCAAACCTGATGCTCGTCCTCGATGCGCTTGCGCACCGCTTCTGGATCAGCGTCTGGCTCTGCAGCGAGGGCTTCAAGGACCTTCAACTCGACGTTGCCGCCAAGCTGAATGTCGGTACCACGACCCGCCATGTTCGTCGCTATTGTGATCGCACCAAGTTTGCCAGCGTCACCAACAATCTGCGCTTCTTGCTCGTGCTGACGCGCGTTCAGAACATTATGCTCCAAACCAGCTTCTTTCAGCATGTTGGAGAGGAATTCAGACTTATCAATAGACGTCGTACCCACAAGGCAAGGCTGACCCTTTTCTTGCGCTTCCTTTACGACGTTTACAATTTCTTCGTATTTCTCTTTCGCGGTACGGAACACTTGGTCGTGCTCATCAACTCGCGCGATAGGACGGTTCGTTGGAACCTCGACCACGCCAAGACCGTAAATCTCAGCGAATTCTTCCGCCTCTGTCATCGCTGTACCGGTCATGCCAGACAGCTTGTTATACAGGCGGAAATAGTTCTGGAAAGTCACAGAAGCGAGCGTGACGTTTTCTGGCTGAATTGGGCAGCCTTCCTTCGCTTCAATCGCTTGGTGCAGACCATCAGACAAACGACGACCGCTCATCATACGACCAGTGAACTCATCGATCAAAACAACTTCGCCATCGCGCACGATATACTCTTTGTCTTTCTCAAACAGCTTATGGGCACGCAAACCTTGGTTTACGTGGTGCACAAGTGTCGTGCTTTCAGGATCGTAAAGCGTCGCGCCTTCCTCAAGCATACCTTTCTCGAGAAGCAGGTTCTCAAGAAACTCGTTGCCTTCTTCCGTGTAGGACACGTTGCGGGTTTTCTCGTCGAGCTCGTAGTGCTCTTCCGTCAGCTCGGGAATGATCAAGTCCATCGCCATATAAAGCTCAGAACGATCCGCCGCAGGACCAGAGATAATAAGCGGTGTACGCGCCTCGTCGATCAGGATCGAATCTACCTCGTCCACAATCGCAAAGTTATGATCGCGCTGATACATCTGGGACAACTCGGACTTCATGTTGTCGCGCAGATAGTCAAAGCCAAGCTCGTTGTTCGTGGCATAAGTCACGTCACAGGCGTAGGCCGCTTTCTTTTCAGCGTCGTCCTGGTTTGGATAAATCACACCCGTTGTCAGACCCAAAGCGCCAAACACTTTGCTCATCCATTCCGCGTCACGTTTCGCGAGGTAGTCGTTCACCGTAACAACGTGCACGCCTTTACCCGTCAACGCGTTCAAATACGCAGGCAGGGTCGCCACAAGGGTTTTACCCTCGCCTGTTTTCATTTCCGAAATATTGCCCTGATGCAGAAAAATGCCACCCATCAACTGCGTATCAAACGCGCGCAAACCAAGCGCGCGACGCGCACCTTCGCGGCAATTAGCGAACGCTTCTGGCAGAAGGTCATCAAGGCTTTCGCCACCAATCGCGCGCTTTTTCAGCTCTTCGGTCTTTTCGATCAGACCCGCGTCAGTGAGTTTTTCGAACTCCGGCTCCAGCGCATTGATCTTCTCGACCAGTGGGCGCGTGGCCTTCACTTTGCGATCATTCGGCGTTCCGAAGATCTTTTTGGTGATTTTTCCGAGTCCTAGCATCTGCGCTCATCCATTCTTGACGTCTTTGTGCTCAGGCTCGACTTGCTCGCCCTGCAACCAACCCATAGATAAAGGGGTGAAAGACGGCCTGAACCATGGCTTAAAATCGATGTAGTGGTCGGGTATCCCAGTGTCAACGGCGCGCACGAAAGCGGCCAAAAACAAGGAAAAAACGATGTTAAAGCGCACTTCATTTTTGGCCACAGTTGCTGCGACAACACTGCTTGCACTGCCTTTGTCCGCTGAAACCGGCGCAGATCAAGTTATCGCGACTGTGAACGGAACAGATATCACGATGGGTCACATGATCGTGGTGCGCTCTAGCTTGCCTGATCAATACCGTGATTTGCCTGATGAAGTTTTGTTCAAAGGCATCTTGGATCAGGTCATCCAGCAGACTGTTCTCGCCGAGCAAGAGGGTGACAACATCCCGAACCGCGTGCGTCTCGCGCTTGAAAATGAACAACGCGCGATGATGGCAGCCGAGCACATGGATAAAATGCTCGCGGGCGCTGTGACGGAAGAAGCCGTCAAAGCCGTTTACGACGAAACCTACGGTGGCGCTGCGCCAGAAAAAGAATTCGACGCCTCACATATTCTGGTCGAGACCGAAGAAGAAGCGAAAGCGCTTGTGAGTGAACTAGAAGGCGGCGCTGATTTCGCGGAGCTGGCCAAGGTCAAATCAACAGGCCCCTCCGGCCCTCGTGGTGGTGCATTGGGTTGGTTTGGCACAGGCCAGATGGTCCCAGCCTTTGAAAATGCTGTGAAAGACATGGAAGCGGGTGCAATCTCTGCTCCTGTCCAGACGCAGTTTGGCTGGCACGTGATCAAGCTCAATGAAACTCGCACCAAGGACGCTCCAAAAGTCGAAGACGTGCGCGAAGAGCTAGAGCAGCAAGTCCGCATGAACGTCGTGGATGCCTACATTGAGAAGTTGACCGCCGCTGCGACCGTTTCTAGAACAGCGATGGACAAGATTGATACGTCAAATCTCAAAGACCTCACTCTACTGGAGAAGTAAATTATGGCAGGCACGCCGCCCCGCTCCCCGCTCGCGCCGGAGCAGTTTCCAAATTTGCCGCGAATTGGCGGCGTGTCTTTTTCCGCTGTTGCTGCGGGCGTAAAGTATCAAGGGCGCACCGATGTGATGCTCGCGCAGATCGCGCCTGGTAGTTCTATCGCCGGAGTCTTTACCAAGTCCTCCACACGCGCCGCGCCTGTCCTCGATTGTCAGGCGAAGATTGGCGGCGATAGCGACGCAGGTGCTGCGGTCATTGTGAACTCTGGCAACGCCAACGCTTTCACTGGCAAGAACGGGATTGAAGCGACACGCGCTGTCACAAATGCAGTTGCAAGTGCGCTCGATCTCCCTGAAACGCGCGTGTTTTCTTCCTCCACTGGCGTCATTGGCGAACCTCTCGCGCATGATCGGATCACCGCGAAGATAGTCGAGCTGCAAGCGACACTAGATGAGGACGCCATTGAAGCCGCCGCCGAAGCGATCCGCACGACTGACACCTTCGCCAAGGGTGCTGGTGCAGAGATTAATTTACACGGCAGCAAAGTCTCCATCGCAGGGATTGCCAAAGGGTCTGGCATGATCGCGCCTGATATGGCGACGATGCTCGTCTACATCTTTACCGATGCCCAAATCGAACGCGCTGACTTGCAAGCGATGGTATCCGAACTCAACGAAGTGACCTTCAATTCCATCACCGTGGACAGTGACACATCTACCTCTGACTCTCTCTTGATCGCCGCAACAGGCGCGAGCGGTGTCGATGTAACAAACAACGCCGACTTCAAAACGGCACTCCACGGCGTGATGAAAGACCTCGCCTTGCAAGTAGTGCGCGACGGTGAGGGCGCAACAAAACTCGTTGAAATCCAAGTGACGGGCGCTTTGAATGACGCAGAGGCACGCACGCATGGCCTGTCCATTGCGAACTCCCCGCTCGTGAAAACGGCCATCGCTGGCGAAGATCCCAACTGGGGCCGTATTGTCATGGCGATTGGTAAATCCGGTGCCACTGCAGATCGCGATTTGCTGAGCATCCGTTTCGGCGATGTGCGCGTCGCTGATAAAGGGTGGGTTTGCCCTGATTACCACGAAGATGACGGTGCCACGTACATGAAGCAGTCCAACCTTGTAATCGGCGTTGATCTTGGCATCGGTTCTGGCAAGAGCACTGTTTGGACCTGCGATCTCACCCATGGCTACATCACCATCAACGCGGACTATCGTTCATGAAAACTGTTCTTGTTAGCGCCGTTGCGCTCATCGATGTGGATGGCCGTGTGCTTTTGGGTCAACGACCTGAGGGCAAATCAATGGCCGGTCTCTGGGAATTTCCCGGTGGCAAGGTTGAAGAGGGCGAAACACCCGAAGCCGCGCTAATCCGTGAGCTGCAAGAAGAGCTGGGCATCGACACATGGGCAAGCTGTCTGGCGCCATTAACCTTTGCGAGCCACAGCTACGATGACTTCCATCTATTGATGCCACTGTTTGCTTGTCGCAAATGGGATGGTATTCCGCAATCGCGTGAGAATCAGGCACTTAAATGGGTCCATGCCCGCGATTTAAGCAAATATCCTATGCCAGAAGCCGATATTCCGCTGATTCCAATCCTTCGGGATTGGCTCTAGCCGGGGAAACTTCTGAACAAAGTGTCACATTTGATAAAATTGTTATGGAAATGTTAACAATTATGTGACAGCATGATTTTGCAATATCGCATGTTCCGGTACTGCACCGGTTTCTTGGGGGAGAAGACCATGCTTCGTACAATTATTATGGGAACTTGTGTTCAAGTTCAGGGTGCCTTCGTTCGCGCGCTTAGCGATGGACGGATTGTTGTGTCTGTTGGGGATCGCAACTTCGCTGGTCAACCCATCTCCGCTGTCGCGTAAGCAGCGATTTTTCTAATCTTCACGTAAAAAGAAGGGGCCCAAGCAATCGCTAGAGCCCCTTTTTCTATGTCATGGTTGCAAGAGCTTACTCAAGCGTACGCTCAACAGACTCGCGCTCAAAGATCTCGATAACATCGTCTGGACGAATGTCTTCGTAGTTCTCAAACGCCATGCCACATTCCTGACCAGACTGCACTTCAGCAACCTCATCCTTGAAACGCTTCAGCGTCTTAAGCGTGCCTTCGTGGATAACAACGTTATCGCGCAGCAAACGCACACCCGCAGAACGTCGCGCGACACCTTCGGTCACGAGACAGCCTGCAACTTTGCCAATGCCAGTCACCTTGAACACCTCTTTGATGTTTGCGTAACCGATAAAGTTCTCACGAATTTCCGCAGACAACAGACCAGAGGCCGCCGCTTTCACGTCATCAACCAGATCGTAGATGATCGAATAATAACGAATTTCGACACCCTTCTGATTGGCCGTGTTACGCGCAGATGTATTCGCACGCACGTTAAAGCCCATGATCGGCGCGCCAGATGCTTCAGCCAAACCAATGTCGCTTTCCGTAATCGCGCCAACACCAGAGTGCAGAACGCGAACACGGACTTCATCGTTTCCGATTTTCGCCATCGCCTGAACAATCGCTTCCGCAGAACCCTGAACGTCAGCCTTAACGAGAATAGGCATCTCAGAGACGGTCTCATCCGCTTTCGCGTTTGCCATCAACTGCTCTAGCGTCGTCGCAGCACCAGCTGCCGCACGTTTGTCTTTCGCTGCTTTCTCACGATACTCGGCGATTTCACGCGCCTGTGCATCCGTATCAACAACGTTCAAAACGTCGCCCGCTTCCGGTGTACCATTGAGGCCAAGAACCTCGACAGGAACCGAAGGACCGGCTTCTTTGACGCGCTCACCGTGATCATTGATCAACGCACGCACTTTACCATGCTGTTCACCGACAACAAAGATGTCGCCGACGCGCAAAGTACCGGTCTGGATAAGAACCGTCGCGACAGGGCCACGACCTACGTCTAGTTGAGCCTCGATCACGGCACCAACAGCGGCGCGATCTGGGTTGGCTTTGAGTTCCAGAATTTCGGACTGGAGTGCAATCGCTTCAAGCAGTGTATCAAGACCTTGACCCGTGATTGCAGAGACTTCGACGTCCTGCACTTCACCAGACATCTTCTCGACGATCACTTCGTGCTGGAGCAAGTCAGTCCGCACTTTGTCAGGGTTCGCACCCGGCTTGTCGATCTTGTTGATCGCAACGATCATCGGAACGCCCGCCGCTTTCGCGTGGTTAATCGCTTCAACCGTTTGCGGCATCACAGCATCATCCGCCGCAACCACCAGAACAACAATATCCGTCACCTGAGCACCACGTGAGCGCATCGACGTAAACGCAGCGTGACCCGGAGTATCAAGGAAGCTGAGAACAGCGCCCGTATCCGTCGTCACCTGATACGCACCGATGTGCTGCGTAATACCGCCAGCTTCGCCAGCGACAACTTTCGCACTACGGATCGCATCAAGAAGCGATGTTTTACCGTGGTCAACGTGGCCCATGATCGTGATAATCGGTGGACGGCTCTGAAGGTCTTTTTCTTCATCAAGGATTTCCATGATGACATCTTCGACGTCCGCATCAGAAACACGCACAACCTTGTGGCCAAACTCTTCGATGATCAGCTCGGCTGTATCCGCGTCGATCGTTTCGTTCTGTGTGACCATCATGCCGTTGTTCATCAACGCCTTCACGACTGCGCCGGTCTTTTCAGCCATACGTGCGGCCAACTCAGAGACGACAATCGCAGGAGGCAACTGAACGTCGCGGATGATCTTTTCACGCTCAACCGTGCCACCCATCGCCTTTTGACGCGCGCGCTCTTGCTTACGCTTCATGGCTGCCATGGATTTATGACGACCACCGCCGCCACCAAGCGCTTGGTTCAATGTCAGCTTGCCAGAACGACGTCCGTCATTGGCACCCGCTTGCTTGCGTGTATCGCGCTGATCGCGTTCACGGTCTGCTTTACGTGGCGCAGCGGTTGGCGCTGGCTTGTTCGGAGCTGGGCGCGATGCTGGCGCTGGCTTGTCCGCGGCAGGTGCCGCAGCAACACGTGCTGCATCTTCCGCTGCTTTCTTCGCTTCGGCTTCCGCTTCGGCTTTTGCCTTGGAACGTTCAGCGCGCTCAAGCTCTTCTTTTTCTTTCGCTTCAATCTCGGCACGGCGGCGGTCGCGATCTTCTGCGCGCGCTTTTTCTTCTGCCTCACGGCGTGCCGCGTCTTCGACTTCGCGTGCTTTCGCAGCTTGGACCGCTTTTAGACGGCGCTCCATTTCCACATCGGTGATACCCGCCGGACGCTTGGCAGGGTTTGCACTCACCGTTGCACCGCTCGCCACAGGCTTAGGCGCACCAGGCTTGGGCACAACAATACGCTTGCGCTTGGTTTCCACCACTACATTCTTCGTGCGGCCGTGGCTGAAGCTTTGCTTTACATTAGAGGGACGCGAGCCGGTGCCGCGCAGTCCCAATGTCTTTTTGCCGTCGTTATCGCTCATTTAGCTGTCTTTTCCTTTCGGACGGCCCCTGCCGTCGCTACTTCTCGTATCTCTTTTAATCTTTGGGCTTCCTCTACTACACGAGAGGTGAGTCCGCCAGAGCTTAGCGCGCCATGTATCACAGTCTGTCGCCCAAAGGCCAATCCAAGCTCATCTGCTGTTAACCAACCGATGAAACTGCCGTAGTGTGGCGTGCTTAATTTCGACTTGCCGCGCTCTGATCCGTCACTAGCCTGAATTAGCACTTCTGCTTCTTCATTCATCAGCCAGCTTTTAACTTTTTCGTAACCCGCAACCGCGCCGCCGCCTTTACGTGCAAGGCTGATCAATTCAACCAGGCGTCGCGTTACTTGCTTCTCGACTTCTGCCACCAGATCATCCGGCACTTTGACCGGCATCTTGGCGCTTCTTGCGAATAAATTCTTGCTTGCTGCCTTTTCAAGGGCTGCTCTGTTCGCAGACACCCATATACCACGTCCAGGCAGCTTTCCCAAGATATCGGGAACAATCTGCGCATCTGGCCCAACAACAAAGCGGATCATGCTCGACATAGGAAGGGTATCCTGTGTCGCAATGCACTTGCGCTCTGGTCCGTTGGACCGATCTTTTTCTGTGCCGCCGCGCGTCACTCTGAGAACCTACTGAGGCCTGAGATCAGACCTCAGCCTCCTCAGTTGTTTCAGCGTCGTCTTCTGCGTCTGCTTCCAACTCAGCAGGATCAACCCAACCAAGCAGAACGCGTGCAGTCATAATCATCGTCTGGGCTTCCTCAAGCTCCATTCCGAATTGCTCTAGCAAGCCGTCATCTTTGACACGCTCGCCATCCACTGTTGTCCAGCCGCCGGCCAATTCCCAGTCAGCACAAGTCGCGAAATCTTCCAGCGTCTTAACGCCATCTTCCGCAAGCACTTCTGCCATTTGTGGTGTGATGCCTTCAAATGTGATCAGGCTATCCTCAGCGCCAAGTTCGCGCGCTTTGGCAAGTGCCGCCGCCGCTTTCGCCTCAAGGAATTCACGTGCGCGCGTCTGAAGCTCGCCTGCTGTATCCTCGTCTACACCGTCAATTCCGAGTAGCTCGTCAACTTCGACGTAAGCGACTTCTTCAAGGTTTGTGAACCCTTCAGCAACCAAAAGCTGCGCAAAGAACTCGTCCACATCAAGCGCTTCCATGAACAGTTTAGTGCGAATTTCAAACTCTGCCTGACGACGCTTGCTCTCTTCTTCTTCAGTCATAATGTCGATGTCGAGGTTCGTCAGCTGGGACGCCAAACGCACGTTCTGACCACGACGACCAATCGCAAGCGATAGCTGATCATCTGGAACAACAACTTCGATCTTGCCTGCCTCTTCGTCCAGAACAACTTTCGTCACCTCAGCAGGCTGAAGCGCGTTCACTAGGAACGTTGGCTGATCTTCTTTCCAAGGGATGATGTCGATCTTTTCGCCCTGTAGCTCGTTCACAACAGCCTGAACACGGCTACCGCGCATACCAACACAAGCGCCGACAGGATCAATAGAACCGTCATGTGAAATCACGGCAATCTTGGCGCGCGAACCAGGATCGCGAGCAACTGCTTTGATCTCGATGATGTTGTCGTAAATCTCTGGAACTTCCATCTTGAACAGTTCGGCCATGAACTCTGGCGCTGTCCGCGATAGGAAAATCTGCGGTCCGCGCGCTTCGCGGCGCACGTCTTTGATGTAGCAGCGGATACGATCGTTCGGGCGATAGCTTTCGCGGCCAATCTTTTCGTTGCGGCGCAAAATGCCTTCGCCGCGACCCACGTCAACAATCACGTTGCCGTACTCTTCACGCTTCACAACACCGTTGATGATCGTGCCTGCACGGTCTTGGAACTCTTCAAACTGGCGATCACGCTCAGCTTCGCGGATTTTCTGCAAGATAACCTGCTTGGCAGATTGCGCCGCGATACGGCCCATTTCTACTGGCGGAACTTCTTCAGAAAACGTTGCGCCAATCTCGGGATCAGCCATGTACTGCTTGGCCTGCTCTACTGTGAACTCGGCCTGATAATTCTCTAGCTCTTCTTCTGCAACAACCGTACGCACACGCGTGAATGTCGCGCGGCCTGTCTTGCGGTCAATCGCCACGCGAATGTCCATTTCAGCGCCGTAACGCGACTTTGCTGCCCGTGCGAGGCTTTCTTCCATGGCCTCGATCACGAGACCCGGGTCAATCATCTTTTCGCGCGCAACCGCTTCGGCAGTTTGCAGCAGCTCAAGCTGGTTCGCTGAGGTGATAGCCATGGTTATTTCTCCTCCGACAACGGCGCTTCGTCCGTCTGTATTTCGTCAAAATCATCTTCGTTAATCGCGCCAGCATTTTTACGCTGGCGTAGCATTTCGTTGATCAACTCATCCGTCAGAATCAACTTGGCATCACTCAGCCAATCAAAATTCAGACCGACGGTGCCCTCTTCAATGTTGATCAGCACATCATTGCCCTCAACACCAGCGAGCTGACCTTTGAAACGACGGCGACCGTCAATCAGCTCAGTCGTCTCAATTTTAGCTTCATACCCTTCAAATGTGGCGAAGTCCTTAAGACGTGTTAAAGGACGGTCAATTCCGGGGCTGGACACTTCAAGCGTGTATTCATCCACAATCGGATCTTCCACATCGAGCGTCGCACTAACCGCCGTGCTGATCGCAGCACATTGGTCAACTTCGATACCGCCCTCAGGACGTTCCGCCATAATCTGCAATGTTGTCGCTTTGCCAGACATCAAGCGCACACGCACCAATTCAAACCCGAGATCCTCGATCACAGGTGTGATAAGGCCAGCAAGGCGTTGGTCGATGGCAGCTTTGGCAATCAAATCGTTATTCATAACTCATCCTGCCTAGCATCTAGGCACAAAAAAACGGGCGCGCGGCCCGTTACAAAGTATCCGGTGGAGCGTTTGGTTTGGACCCAGCCGCGCCGCTGTTGAGAGCCATATAGACAAGAGTAACTGAGTCCGCAAGGCCACATGTCATATAAACAAGGCAGCTTATTTAGAGCATACGCGAATCATTAGTTGCGCGAAACTCCCTCATAAGATTAAGTTACTTTAGGGAACACACCTTTTACGTGCAAAACCTTCCTTGTGGTAACGAGTTCTCAGTTAAGGCCGCCCTCTCACCGGGCGGTCTTTTTCATGTGTAGCTCTCGGCAATCTGATCCATCGCCCGCACCAGTTCCGCGCTGATACCGGGCTCGCTGAGCGCGTGCCCCGCATTACGCACCATCCGCAATTCTGCATTCGGCCAATTCTGCGCAAGATCATAAGCAGATTTTGGCGGGCAAATCATATCGTAGCGCCCTTGCACAATAACACTCGGAATATGGCTGATCTTGTTGACATTCTCCAAGATCCAACCATCGCTTTCCAAGAAAGCACCATGTACAAAATAGTGGTTTTCAAGCCGCGCAAACGCGCGCGCATATTCACCCGGCGCATCCCCGCCGCGCCCGTTCGAGTAAACAGACGCCAACGCATTTTCCCAACTTGACCACGCTTTGGCGAAACGCGTCTCTAACTGATAGTCACCACTGAACAAACGCCGATGATACGCGCCAATCACATCATCGCGTTCTTCCTCTGGCACAAGCTTCACAAAATTGGCCCAAGTGTCTGGCCAGAATTGCCCAGCGCCACCACCGTAAAACCAATCCAACTCACGTTGCGTCGCCAAAAAAACGCCACGCAGTACAAGATGTGCTACACTCTCGGGATGGGTTTCCGCGTATATCAACGCCAGTGTCGCGCCCCAGCTTCCGCCAAACACGATGAACTGCTGGATCTCCAGCACTTCACGAATGCGCTCGATGTCTGCAACCAAGTCCCAAGTGGTGTTATTCTCAACAGACGCATGCGGCCTTGAACGCCCACAGCCACGTTGATCAAACAGCACAACGCGGTAAACAGCAGGATCAAAATAGCGTCGCATCGCAGGGCTACACCCGCCACCCGGACCGCCATGCAGAACAATCACGGGGATGCCATTAGGGTTACCACATTGCTCAACATAGATGTTATGCCCGCCCGGCATTTCCATCATGCGCTGATCAAAAGGATCAATCGGCGAGTAGAGATATTGCACCGTGCTCTTTTGGCCCGAGATTTTATCCAGATCCATCCTATATACCCCTAAGGTCACTCGCGCCCAGATGAGCATATGGAGACAGGAATGCAAGCCGCCCCAAACACAGTTGACCCGTCCGAGGTCGCAAAATTCGAAGCCATGGCCGCCGAATGGTGGGACCCTAAGGGCAAGTTCAAGCCCCTACACATGCTCAATCCATGCCGTCTCGACTACATTACCAGCCAAATTGCTGGTGAGTTTGATCGCGACCTGAGCGCGCCAGAACCTTTCAAAGGTTTGCGCATTTTGGATATCGGTTGCGGTGGCGGCCTTTTGTCCGAACCTATGGCGCGCCTTGGTGCGACAGTCGTTGGTGCAGATGCCGCGGAACGCAATATCCCAGTTGCGCAAGTACATGCAGAACAATCTGGCCTCACGATTGATTATCGTTGCACCACTGCCGAAGCGCTTGCCGAAGCAGGCGAGCAATTCGATGTGGTGATCAATATGGAAGTGGTCGAACATGTCGCTGACCCGCTTGCCTACCTCACAGCGTGCCAACAACTGCTGAAACCGGGTGGTCTACATGTGTGCTCCACAATCAACCGCAATCCGAAAAGCTACGCGATGGCAATTATCGGCGCGGAGGTCATCATGCGTTGGCTGCCCAAAGGTACTCATGAATGGAACAAGTTCATCACGCCAGATGAGCTTTGCGAGTTGCTCTCACAATCGGGTGTAAATCCTGTGGATCGCAAAGGTTTCGTATTCAACCCAATCCTATGGAGCTGGAGCCTATCTGACCGCGACCTTAGCGTGAACTACGTCACGGCCAGCGTAAAGCCAG
Source organism: Planktotalea frisia (assembly GCF_001890925.1). Taxonomy (GTDB): domain Bacteria; phylum Pseudomonadota; class Alphaproteobacteria; order Rhodobacterales; family Rhodobacteraceae; genus Planktotalea; species Planktotalea frisia. The sequence continues at coordinate 17,971 of NZ_MLCB01000073.1, read as the reverse complement.
CCTAGCACTTCCTCTTTCCGAAAATATCCCGCCGGAGGCACAAAACCCTTCTGGCGGGAACTATGCCTTCTCAAGCATCAGTCGTAAGTCGCGCAAAAATGGTAAAGCCGCACGCAGTTTTTCACTGCCCAACGCGTCCACAATCTCGGAAATCACAGGCCCCATCTCAAGCAAAGCGGCATCGCGCGCGGCACGCCCAGACGGGCTAATCGCCACTTGCTTGCGGCGCGCATCATCCCAATCAGGACGGATATGTATGTAGCCTGCGCGTTCTAACTTGCCCAACGTGTTGGTCATCGCGCCACGAGTCAGGTGAAAACTCTTGGCGAGCTGCGCAGGTGTGCGTTCACTCGACTTACCAGCCAAATGGTTCAGAACAGAGAAATGCGACAACTCCATCCCTTTGGGCAGTACACGCCCCAACTTGTTACGTAGCAGTTGATCCGCCGTCAGAATTTCACTGAACAGCATCACCGCCAAAGCATTCGCATCTTCGGACATCAGGGCCCTTCAAACTCTCGATCATGACAAAGCGCCGCGATCTTCCGTCTTGCTTGTGCCACTTCTGAGCGGTCAATTTCAACCAAGACAGTGCGTTCTTCGGTTCCACCATCCGCCAAAACCTCGCCCCACGGCGAAATCACAAGCGAATGCCCATAAGTTTGGCGTTCCTTGCCACGCCCAGCGCTGTGCTGACCCGTTTGCGCAGGCGCAAGAACGTAACACCCCGTCTCAATCGCGCGCGCGCGCAGCAGCGATTCCCAATGTGCTTTGCCGGTCACTGGCGAGAAAGCTGCTGGAACTGTCAAAATCTCTGCCCCAGCCTGCGCCAAAGCGCGATACAAATAAGCAAAACGCAAATCGTAGCAAATGCTCAGCCCCAAATCCCCAAACGGCGTCGGCGCAACAACCGCCTTAGCGCCCGGTCGATACCCGTCAGATTCGCGGTACGTCTCATCTTTGTTCACATCTACGTCGAACATGTGAATCTTGTCATAACGCGCAACGATTTCGCCACTTGGGTCAATTAAAAACGAACGATTGGCAAACCGCCCATCCACATCACCCGTTTTCAACGCAAGCGAGCCAATCAATAGCCAAACCCCAAGCTCCCCCGCCAAAGCACGATAGCCAGACAGCGACAGATCATCCGCCTCTAGCTGCAAAATCTGCTCTTGATGCGAACGGCTCATAGAGACGCAATTGCTCACTTCAGGTGTCAGAATAAACGTTGCACCGTCATTCGCAGCTTCGCGAATCCGCGCTGAGATCCGCGCAAGGTTTTCACGCGGATCATCGCTAGAGGTTGTTTGAATGAGCGCGATTAACATCAGGCAGCCAAAACGCCGTCCAGCTTGCCTGCGTGCTCCAGCGCAAACAAATCATCGCAGCCGCCCACATGCTCATCACCAATGAAAATCTGTGGCACAGTGCGCCCACCATTCGCGCGCTGCATCATCTCCGCACAGCGCTCTGGTTGTACCGCAATGTCGACCTCCGAAAATTCGACACCCTTAGAGGTCAGCAAACGTTTCGCAGCATGACAAAAACCACAAAGCGGCGACGTATAAATCTCAACTTGTTTCACGAGCATTCCTTTTCTCAGCTTGCTCGTAAGTTAGTCATCCTTTGCGACGCGCGCTAGGGTTACGACACAAACCTCGCTTGCCTGTGATTTTAGGCACGTCTCTGCACAGGCCGCGAGCGTCGCACCCGAGGTTATCACATCATCCACTAAAAGGATTGCGCGTCCTTTGATCAGTTCTGCGCGCTTGGGGTTCACAACAATGGAATCTCGTAATTCAGCAAACCTTTCTTCCCGAGATTTACCATCCAGCGATGCTGTCGCCTTGGACCTTACCAATAGATCACCACTAAACGGCGCGCCGACCTCACGCGTCATAGCTTGCCCGATCAAACTTGACTGATTGTACCGCCTGCGCACCATGCGCGTCCAATGCAGTGGCACAGGCGCGATCAATACATCCTCTCGCAAAATACCTTTCGCCGCCCGTGCGAGCCAAAGCCCGGCAGGGCGTACAATATCATGCCTGTCACTGTGTTTCAGCGCCAAAACCAACGCGCGCCCACGCTCCTTATACAAAAGTGCCGCACGTCCCTGCGACCAAGGACGCGCAGTGCTCAAACACTCATCACAGCGATCCCCGCTTTGCACATCACCGTGCATCGGCACTCCACACGCATCGCAAACATCGCCCGTAATAAACGCTGTATCGCGCCAACATGGGCCACAAAGCCCATCATCGCTCGCCACGCGCATCCGACACGAAAGGCATTCGGGCGGAAAAACCGCATGCACAAGGGTTTGTAAGATCGGCCCTTGCGCAATAAGACGTGACATATGCAAAACGCTCCGCTCCTCACTGATCGCACCGCGCTGATCCGCAATCGCTCTCGCGCAAGCGATAGATTTCTGCACGACATCGCCCGCGATGAACTCCTTGATCGTCTGAGTCTGGTTAACAGGGCGTTTAAAGATCCGATTATTGTAGGCCCTAGTGACAACTTTCTTCCCGACGCTCGCTTGATCGATGATGCGGAAACGCTCGATGTCATCCCTGCGAGCCATGATCTGGCCATTCACTTTATGGCGCTCCATTGGGCCAATGACCCTGTGGGCCAAATCATCCAAAGCGCGCGCGCTTTGCGCCCCGATGGCCATTTCCAGGCCGCATGCCTAGGCGGTCAAACCCTGCACGAATTGCGTGCCTGCCTCGCGCAAGCGGAGAGCGAAGTCACCGGCGGTCTTTCCCCTCGCATCGCGCCTATGGGCGAAATTCGCGATCTTGGCGCACTCTTGCAACGCGCGGGCCTCGCCTTGCCCGTCGCCGATAGCATCACCATCAAAACCAGCTATCAAAGCGTTTACCACCTGATGCGAGACCTGCGTAAATTTGGCGAAGCTAATGCCCTGAATGCCCGCCTGCGCAAACCAACCCGCCGCGCAGTGTTCAACCGATGTGCTGAAATCTACGAACAATCCTTCTCCGAGGACGGCAAAATCCTCGCAACTTTCGAATTCCTGTTTCTTTCGGGCTGGGCACCCTCTGCAGATCAACCCAAACCATTGCGCCCCGGCTCTGCGACAACGCGTCTCGCTGATGCGCTGAAAACAACAGAAAAGTCGCTGCGCGATTGACCGCGCGCATATTTCGCTTATCTGGCGTATTAACAAGACACTTCGGAGTAACCCCATGCGTGACGACACAATCCCCAAGACCTGCCCGATGCATGCCCCGGATGACCACCCGAAATTGCCAAAACCCAAGGTCGGTGTCCTATTGTCGAACCTCGGCACGCCGGATGACACCGACTACTGGTCCATGCGCCGCTATCTGGGTGAGTTCCTCTCGGATCGTCGCGTCATCGACTATTCCCCTTGGCTTTGGCAGCCGCTCTTGCAGCTTATCATTCTGACAAAGCGTCCCTTCACCTCTGGTGCTGCGTACCGCACAATCTGGAACGAAGAGGCAAACGAAAGCCCGCTGCTCACAATCACAAAACAGCAAAACGCAGCGATCACTGAGACGATGAAAGCACTCTATGGCGATGACGTCTTGGTTGATTACTGCATGCGCTACGGCAACCCTTCCACCAAAAGCAAAGTCCGCGCTATGGTGGAGGCGGGCTGCACCAAGATCCTGTTCGTCCCGCTCTATCCGCACTACGCTGGCGCGACTTCTGCCACTGCTAACGATCAGTTCTTCCGCGCTCTGATGGAAGAGAAATGGCAACCCACGACGCGCACGATCGAACCTTACTTCGAGCATCCGCTTTATATCGAAGCGCTCGCGCAATCCGTTGAACGCGCCTACGCCGCTGCCGAGAAAAAACCGGACATTCTTGTCTGCTCCTATCACGGCGTTCCAAAACGCTACTTGATGGAGGGTGACCCCTACCATTGCCAATGCCAGAAAACGACGCGCCTTCTGAAAGAACGCCTCGGCTGGGATGACACGCAAATTGCGACAACTTTCCAATCAAAGTTCGGGCCAGAAGAATGGCTTCAGCCCTACACCGTGAAAGAAGTCGCGCGCTTGGCAGAAGAAGACGGCAAAAAGAACATCGCTGTTATTGCGCCTGCGTTCTCATCCGATTGCATCGAAACGCTTGAAGAGATTAACGAAGAAATCAAAGAGAGCTTTGAAGAGGGCGGCGGTGAGCACTTCACCTATATCCCTTGCCTCAACGATGATCCGGCTCACATCACTGCACTCTCAGCTGTGATTGAAGAAAACCTAAAAGGTTGGCTGGATTAAGCCCTTCATCTTTCCGACTAAACTTCCGCCGGAGGCAAATCTGCATATCTCTTGAGATATGCTAAACCTGTGCGCGCTTGCGCGCTCAATCAAAAACCGTTCAGAAAAAAGAAAAGGCGGCACCAAACGGTACCGCCCTCTCAAACTGTGTTTTCCTAGCTAAGAGCTTAGGAAAGAGCCGCAGCCAATACAGCCAAGATCAACAAAGGAACGATGATGTTGGAAGAAGAAGAAGCTGCTTTTGCTTCTTCAACGATGATTGGAGCTTCCATGATTGGAGCTGACATGTTGCCAGCGAAAGCTGTGGAAGCAGCGACGGAAAGTGCAGCAGCAAGTGCGATTTTTTTCATTGTAGTATCCTCTAGAATTCGCCTAAAGCCCCATTTGCGGGACAATAAGCACCCAAGACTTAAACCTCATTTCCCGTTCTAAACAGTTATCTTAATGGAATGCAAACCCATCTTTTCGCTGTTCAGCCCATGATCGCCCATATGTCGTCAAATTAGCAACACTTGTGTGCCCACTTTCGTCGCCGCGAACAATTGCGCAATGTGCTCATTATAAAGCCCAATGCACCCATTAGAGGAACGTCGACCAATTTTACGCGTGTCGTGCGTGCCGTGGATGCGGTAATACGTCCAGCTCAGATAAAGCGCATGCGTCCCAAGCGGGTTATCAGGACCGGGCTCAACCACATCAGGCCACTCTGGGTTACGCTTCTTCATCGATGGCGTTGGACGCCATGTGGGCCCCTCAACTTTTCGCACAACAGTCGTGCGGCCCTTTTTCGTCAAATCGGGCGTCAAAGGCACCGAAGACGGATACAGCTTATATGTATCCCCGCCCTCAGACCAATAGTGCAGCGCACGGCTAGAGATATCGACAAGGATCGCGCCGTTATTCAGATTGTTGAAATAAGGCTGCCAATCAAGTGTGCGGAACGACGAAATGTTGCGGCGCACCGCTTCGCTGATGTCACGCTCTAACTCAACCGTCCCGTTGCTTGGTAAACCTGGCTGCGTTGCCAAGGCTTGCTGCGCAATCGCAGGTCCTGCCAAAACCGAAGCACCTGCTGCTCCGATGAAACTACGTCGGTTTAGGGGTTTAGTTGCTCGTTCACTCATACCGCTCTCCAATTCAGACACTGGTGTTTGCACTCACTATTAGTGCGCGAAAGCCTCACTCGCAATTCAAACGCACACTATTGTGCGATTCTGAACCGATTGTGGGTTTGAATCGCAACGCATTGGGGGGTAGTGCTAGAAAAAAGCAGGCTTAAGGTAAGTTAAAATGATGCGCATCGGATTTCTCCTAATATCGGCAATGCTGGTCTTGTCAGCATGTGGCAGCTCATCAACAACCCTTGCGCCCGATGGCAAACCACTTCCCAAGGTTTACCGCATCGGCTCAAACGACTTAGCCAAAATCCAGTTCCGCATGCTCGATTCAGTCAACTCACTCCGCCAAGCTTCTGGCGCGTCACCGCTTCAACTGGACGCCAAGTTAAACGCAGCTGCGGCCACACATTCGCGCGACATGTCCATTCAAAACCGCCCTTGGCACTTTGGCTCTGACGGGTCTTCTCCAATCGACCGCGTACGTCGCGTCGGATACTTCGGCGAACTGAAGGGCGAAAACATCTCTGAGACATACGAGACAGAACTGGAAACCCTTGGCGCATGGATGGAAGATCCAAGCACGCGCAATGTGATCCTAGACAAAACATCTACCCAAATGGGTTTTGCCTTTTTCCAAGAGTCCAATGGCAAGATCTGGTGGACGCTGGTGACAGGCGCACCCGCAAGTACGCCACCGCTCCAACTCGCGGCTAACTAATCAAGGATAGATCGTGATCGGCGTGCCGTTGTTCACCATGAAATAAATCTGTTCCATTTCCTTGTTCGTCACAGCAATACATCCAGCAGTCCAGTCAGGTCCTTTGGGCGCGAACTTATTCGGCTGCCCGTGGATAAAGATATCTCCTCCCGGGCTCACCCCAGCTGCGCGCGCTTTAGCGATGTCGCGTGCGTTCGGATAATCAATCCCGATAGAAAGATGGAAGCTTGAATTGGGATTGCGGCGATCGATGATGTAATTGCCCTCGGGCGTTCGCCCGTCCCCCTCTTCGCGTTTATGCTGATAAGGCGCAAAACCGAGATCAATGTCATAACTCCGAAGCGCTTTTCCCTTATGCATCAAATGCATCTTACGCTCACCTTTGAAAACAATGACGCGCGTGACTTGAGGGTCGTTGTAACGCTTAAACTTGCTACCACATGCCGTGAGCAACAAAGCGGATGCTGCTGATAGAAGAACAATCCGTCTTTTCATCTAAAATACTGCCTCAAAATTTATACGCTTATAAGTTGCACCTTCCTTAAACGGTTTTACCCATCCTTCAAAAGGAAATCACTTGCTTTGACGCTGTTGTGACTCTGCCGTCTCTTTCAGCAATGCTTCAATTGCCTCAAGCCGCACCAGCACATCATCGCGGTAAGCATCCGTGCGCTGCACATCCTCTGCCTGATGCGCGTCTTGCATAGAGTTCACGATCAAACCCACCAGCAAATTGACCACCGCAAATGTCGTCACCAAGATGAACGGGATAAAGAACGCCCAAGCATAGGGATAAATCTCAAGCACAGGGCGCACGATCCCCATGGACCAGCTTTCCAGCGTCATCACTTGGAACAGCGTGTAACCAGATTGCCCCAATGAACCGAACCATTGCGGGAAATCTGTACCGAATATCTTCGTCGCGATTACCGCGCCAATGTAGAAAATAATCGACATCAACAGGAACACACTGCCCATGCCCGGCAAAGCGGTAATGAACCCCTCCACCACACGGCGCAGGCTGGGCGCAACAGAGACAACTCGCAAAACACGCAGGATACGCAACGCCCGTAGCACCGACAATCCACCACTGGTTGGTACAAGCGCAATCGCGACAACTGCTAAATCAAACAAGTTCCAACCATCACGGAAGAAACGTCCGCCACGCGCGACCAACTTTGCGCCAATCTCAACTACAAAGATCGCAAGACAGGCCTGATCAATCGCCAAGATCAATCCGCCAAACTGCGCCATGATCGGCTTGGACGTTTCAAGACCCAGCACAATCGCGTTCACAATGATCACAGCAATAATGAAATTGCCAACGATCGGCCGATCTAACCATTTGTCTAACGCTTGACGCATACCCGTTCCCTTTGCCCTAGCGCTGCATATGTGGACGCGAGAGTTTTGCTGCAAGTTCTACATGCGAAGACCAGCGAAATTGATCCACAACCTGCACCCAATCAAGCACATATCCCGCATTGATTAAGACTTTGGCATCGCGCGCAAAGGTCACAGGATTGCACGACACATAGGCAATCTGCGCGACTTCACTTTTCGCCAGTTCAGCAACTTGCGCTTCTGCCCCCGCACGCGGCGGATCGAGCACAGCGAAATCAAGCTTCGCCAATTCGTCTGGTAAGAACGGCCTGCGGAACAAATCGCGCGCAACCGCTTCAATCTTTTTCAGCCCTTTCGCCTCACGCCAACCCCGGTCAAGCGCTGCGATCATCGGTTTCTCGCTCTCAAGCGCGATCATCTCGTAGTGCTCAGCCAGGGGCAAAGTAAACGTGCCGCAACCTGCGAACAGATCGACACCTTTTTCACCGCTCACAGCTTCCTTTACAGCGGCAGTCAAAGCGTCCTGCCCGTGCACTGTCGCTTGCAAAAATGCACCGGGTGGTGGGGCAACCTTGCCTGCACCGAACTTCTGATAAGGCGGATTGCGCATCCCGATGATTTCATCATCCCACGTCAAACGCGCCAGTTTATGCGCTTCGACAACACCGGACAGACCAATCGTCAACGTTTCGTCCAGCGGCTTGCCGCCGCTTACAAAGACATCGAGCCCAACCTCGGACAGCGTGACATTCACCGACATCTCACCTTTGCGCGATCCACCAATTTTGGCGAGATCGTTCATCAACGCATCAATCTGCAAAATCTCGGGCAGCACCAACTGACACTCGGGCACAGCGACAACCGTATCCGAACCGCGCGCATGGAAACCCCAAAGCGCACCTTTCTTCGTACGCCGCACAGCGAACGTCGCACGGCGACGGCTTTGCACGGGCGAGGTCACAATCGGGCGAAACTCCGTCTCGATCCCGTGCGCATCCAGCGCACTTTTAACGATCTGTTGTTTATACTGCGCGACAAACGGTTCAGCCGCGTGCTGCAACTGACAACCACCGCAGCTTTTGTAATGACGGCACAAAGGCGCGATGCGCATCTCAGACGGCTCGATGATTTTCACATCACTCAAGCGGTCCCCATTGCGAATACCGCTCACGCGTTCACCAGGTAAAGTACGCGGCACAAACACAGGACCTTCAGCGATCCCGTCGCCTTGATGCCCCAAACGTTCAATCAAAAATTCATCCATAGGGCCGCTAGTGCCTTATTCCGCGGCTGAACGCACGTCGATAAATCCGCCCGATTGCCTGTTCCAATACCGCGCATAAAGCCCGTCTTGTTCGAGCAGAGTTTCATGCGTGCCATCCTCAACGATACGACCATCATCTAGGACGATAATACGATCCATTTGAGAGAGCGTCGAAAGCCGGTGCGCAATCGCCAGTACAGTCTTGCCTACCATAGCGCGCTCTAACGCGCTTTGGATCGACGCCTCAACCTCACTATCCAAAGCACTCGTTGCTTCGTCCAACACGAGGATCGGCGCATCTTTCAGAATGGCCCGCGCCAAGGCGATCCGCTGACGTTGCCCACCTGAAAGTTTCACACCACGTTCACCCAAATGCGCATCATAGCCTTTGCGTTGTTTGTTATCGCGCAGATTGGCGATGAACTCATGCGCCTCGGCTTGCTGCGCCGCATGGATCATGTCGTCCTCAGATGCGCCATGCCGTCCATACATAATGTTGTCGCGCGCAGAGCGATTGAACATCGCCGTCTCTTGCGTGACCATTCCAATAGTGCGGCGTAACGAGGTTTGCGTAACACTTTCCAATGGTTGCCCGTCAATCAAAATGCGACCCTGTTCCGCATCGTAGAGCCTAAGAAGCAGCGAAACCAACGTCGATTTACCTGCACCAGAGGCGCCAACAATGCCGACCTTCTGACCAGCACCAATCGTGAGGTTCAGACCTGTCACACCGCCCAGCGCATTGCCATATTGAAAGTCTACATTCTCGAATGTGATTTCGCCCTTAGGGACATGCAACTCCGCCGCGCTGCCTGCATCCTCGACCCGAACAGGGTTGGCCAAAGTGCGCATACCATCTTCAATCTCGCCCACATTGGAATAGATCGCCATCAGCGTGAACGACACCCACCCCGTCATCTGCGCAATGCGAATGGACACGGCGCCAGCGGCAACAATGTCACCTGGCGACGCTTGTCCAAGCTGCCAAAAATAGATCGACGCACCCATCAACAGCACTGGCAAAATCCCTGCAATCACCATCAGGAAAAACCGGAACGTCGCGGCGAGCCAACCGTATGAGAGCGATTGCTGACGGAACTTGCCCATCGCATCCAAAGCGACTTCGTCTTCATGCGCGTCATGAGCAAAAAGTTTGACCGTTTTGATGTTGGTAATCGTATCGACCAACTGCCCGGATACCACCGCACGCGCATTCGCACGTGTCGCCGCGCGCGCCCGGATACGTGGCAAAAACCACGCGATAAGGGCGAAGTAGAAGATCAGCCAGATCACAAACAAACCTGCAACACGCCAATCAATTGCACCAAGCAACGCAAAGCTGCCCAGCAAAGACGCCAATGCAAACGCGACCACATTGATGGATTCAGACACAACATCCGTGACGGCACGCGCCGTCTGCATCTGCTTTTGCGCAATACGTCCCGCGAAATCATCGTCGAAGAAGGTTACCGATTGCCCCAGCGACCAACGATGCAAGCGCGACTGAACAAGGGTTGATACGTTCGGCATCACGATGATGTGGTTCGCACCTGATGAAAGCGCGAACATCAAAGGGCGAATAACCACGAAAAAGCCAACCGCCAGCACAACCATCATTATGTTCGCGGGCGTATAGAAATTATCCGCGCCAGAGCCAACGACGGCGTCGATCACGAGACCTAATATGTAGGCCGTCCCCGCCTCCATCGCGCCCGCGCCTGCAGACAAAAGCGCCGCAAGGATCAGAACGGGCCAAGAGCTTGCCAAGCACCAGCTCACAAATGCCCAAAGCGTTTTAGGAGGCGGCCCATCGGCTTCGCGAAACGCCTCGATCCAATTCTCAATATTCTTCATGTGTCCTCGGCATTCAAAAATCCACCAGACTGACGCGCCCAGAAATCAGCATATAGCCCGCCCTGCGCCAAAAGCGCGTCGTGGCTGCCGTCTTCGACAATCTTGCCCTTATCCAGAACCAAAATACGGTCCATCTGCGCAATCGTGGACAAACGGTGCGCAATCGCGATCACGGTTTTGCCAGCCATCATTCCATAAAGCGTCTCTTGAATTGCCGCTTCGACTTCACTGTCGAGCGCGCTTGTCGCTTCGTCCAACAGCAGGATCGGCGCGTCCTTCAGCATGACGCGCGCAAGGGTGATGCGTTGCCGTTGACCACCAGACAATTTCACGCCGCGCTCACCAACTTGGGCATCATAGCCCTCACGCCCTTCGGCATCGGCAAGACCAAGAATAAACTCATGCGCCTCGGCCTGCTTCGCGGCGGCGATGATTTCCTCGTCCGTCGCATCAGGTCGCCCATACCGTATGTTATCACCCACAGAACGATGGAGCAGCGAACTATCCTGCTGCACCATCCCAATCTGCGCGCGCAAACTGTCTTGGGTCACTTTCGCAATATCCTGATCGTCGATCAAAATACGCCCACCATCTGCATCATAAAAGCGTAGCAAAAGCTTAACGAGCGTACTCTTCCCAGCGCCAGAACGACCGATCAAACCAATCTTCTGACCCGGCCCAATTTGCAACGAAACAGTGTCTAACCCGCCTGTTCGTCTCCCATAGTGATGGGTGAGCCGATCAATCTCAATCTGCCCATTGCGGAACTCCAACGGCTTTGCATCACTCACATCCGTTAACGTAATCGGCTGCGCAATCGTCTCCATCCCTTCCTTCACAACACCAAGTTGACGGAAGAAAGACGTCAGCGCCCACATGATCCAAGCGGTCATAGCATTGAGGCGCAGCACCAACGCAGTCGTCGCCGCGACGACACCAACAGAGGCTTCACCAAGCGTCCAGAGCCACACAGCGCCGCCAACAACTCCGATGATAAGCACGCCATTCAACATCACCAATGTCACGTCCATAATGGTAAAAATCCGCATCTCTGTCTGGAAGGTGGTGCGCGCCTTTTCGATAGCGTCTTTCGCGTACTCCAACTCTTGCGGACCATGGCTAAACATCTTGACGGAATGAATGTTCGTATACGCATCTACTACCCGTCCCGTCACGGTCGAACGCGCGTCAGACGACGCTTGCGACGCGGGGCCAACGCGTTTGACCGTCCACACGACAAGGCAGGCATAGAGCCCTAACCAAATCACCAAAGGCAAAGCCAAACGCGGATCCGCATTGGCGAGCAAGAACGCAGACCCAATGACATAGGCCAGCGAAAACGTGATCGCGTCGAACACCTGAAACACCGCCTCACCCGCGGCGGGCGGCGTTTGCATAATCCGGTTTGCTATGCGCCCTGCAAAGTCGTTCTCGAACCATCCCACAGATTGGCGCAGCACATGTTTATGCGCGCGCCAGCGAATAAGCGTCCCGAAATTCGGCAAGATGGTATTGTTTAAAAGCGCGACATCGATGCCTTGCAAGATCGGTCGCACGAACAAAATCAGCAGCGCAACGATCACAAATTCGGTGCTATAGGTCTGCCAAACCAACGCGGGGTCACCCTGCAAGATATCCACAACGCGGCCCATGTAGGCGATCAACCAAATTTCCACCACGGCCACGACAATGGACATGACGCCGGTTATCCAAAACACCCGCTTAAACGGCTGCGAATAGGCCATCATGAACGGCCACAGTTTTTGCGGAGGTGTGTCCTGCTCAGCGTAATCTACATATGGGTCAACGAGGCGTTCGAAAAAGCGCAGCATATTCATCTGCTTTCCGTCTAAAGGAGTTAGACGAAGATCATGATTGAAAACGCGACCAAGGCCAAGGCCATGAGCCGCATGAAATTGTACCAAGCAATTTCTGAGCTGAGCAAATAGGTGAGCAAAGTCCCCGCGAAAGTCCAAAACATACAAACGAAAAAGTTGATGCCCGAGAAGGCGCTCGCGAGACGAAGCGCTTCACCAATTGGTGTTAAACCGCTTGAATAGACACTGACTGCGGTTAACGCGACTGCCCAAATCTTTGGGTTCACCCATTGAAAAAGCACAGCCTGCAGGAACGTCATCGGCATGTCTGTACCGTCTATTTCGCGCGGCTTGCTGTTCCACAAACCCCACGCCATCCAGAGTATCCAAAGCGCCGCGCATATTTTGAGCGCAAAAGTCAGGCTCGGCAACGCAAGCAGGATCGCACCAAGGCCAAATGCGGTTAAGCCTGCCGTGACCCCAACACCAATAACAACGCCCAACAAGTGAGGCAAAGTGCGTTGAAAACCAAACTTCGCACCCGACGCTGTGAGAAGAATGATATTTGGACCTGGTGAAAACAGCCCGATAAATACGAAAAGGTAGAGTGGGTCGCTTAACAGGATCATCCGAGCAGGTCGTCCCGAGAAAGCGTAAAGTCAGACGCAATCCAGCGCGCTTCTATCTCCTTAAGCTTCACCCCAAGATCACGCCCTGTAAGCGGTTCAAGGTCTTTCGCTTTGATGGGAAATACTGCGTTTTGGCCCTTTAGTGTTTCACTCACTAGGCTTGGATCAATCGGTGTCTCCAACAAAGCCGCGCGCAAAATCAAAATGTCCTGAGCCGCGTGAGCACCGTAAGCATAGCCCAAATGACTAGCTGATTTCATGTCACCCACTTCGTCACGCAACAGCATCCAACGCCTTTTATCAGCTTTGCTCAAACGCAGGTTTTCTGCATTCTCAGCACCTGCAATCGCCGCCAGCCGAAGGATCGCGTCAGGTTTCTCATCAAACATTTGTTCAAAATGGATCAACGGACCAAGTGCGCGATCATCAGAACCGTCCAGAACAGCACCCAAAACTCCAGACACACGCATCGCCGCGACCGCTTGTGTCGGGTCTTTCGCGGCCATCAGCTTTTTGATTTCTGTGCCAACGCGCTCTCTTGAAAGGCCAGCAAGGCCCTCAATATTTTCTGCAACCGCAGCAAGGCCATCCGCATCAATGCCCAGCGCAGGATCTCCATACCAAGCGGTAAATCGAAAGAACCTGAGGCTGCGCAGATAGTCCTCTCGGATGCGCGCATGTGGATCACCGATAAAACGCAACAGTCGGTTTTTAAGATCAGGCATACCGCCCAAAGGATCGATCACAGTGCCATCCGCTTGCGCATAAATAGCATTCATCGTGAAGTCACGACGCGCAGCATCCTCAATCACATCCTTTGAAAAACGTACCTTTGCGTGTCGCCCATCCGTTTCGGTGTCGCTGCGAAAAGTCGTTAACTCATGCGCGATACCATCGCTAACGACTGTGATCGTCCCATGATCTATGCCCGTCGGAATGGCTTTGAGATTTGCTTGCTCAGCGCACTTCAGGATCGCCTCCGGCTCGGCATCCGTGGCAATGTCGATGTCCGAGACAGGCACGTTCAACAACGCATTGCGCACACAACCGCCCACAAAAAGCGCTTGATAACCATTACTGGTTAACATGGCGCACACGCTTTGCGTCGCTGTGGCGTCGATCCATGCGCCGCTGAGCTTCATTTAACTGCCAGCGTTTCGCTGAGCATTTTCAGCATCCGCGCCGTCGCACCCCAAATATAATATGGACCGTATGGAATGGTATAATAATACCGCATTTGACCACGCCAGCGTCGATGCTCAACTTGAAAATTCTTAGACTCCGTCAAGAAAGCCAGCGGAGCCGTGAAAACTTCCGCGACTTCTCCGGGCTCCGGTATTTCCTCAAAGTCTGACATAACGTGCCCAACAATGGGCGTCACGGTAAAGCCCGTCACAGTTTCATGTGTTGGTAAATTGCCTAAGATCTTAACTTTTTCACGCGGTAGGCCAATCTCTTCAAACGCTTCCCGCAGCGCTGCGTCTTCAATCGACGCATCACTCTCGTCCAGTTTTCCACCGGGAAAGGCAATCTGACCCGGATGATGCTTCAACGCACTAGAACGCATCGTCAGGATAATATGTGGTTCGCCCTGCTTTTCTATGATCGGTATCAGAACAGCAGCTGGGCGTAACTTGCGCTCGGCGGGCAGCTTAATTTCCGGATTGAGATCAAAGTCAGACGACGGCAGGCCATTGCCAACCAATAGACGCTGAACGTTATCAATGGCTTCAAGCATTTGCCTCAAAACCAACGCTCTTTGGATCCAGATCGTAGTGCGAACCGCAGAATTGGCAGTCCGCTGTCACGCGACCCTCATCTGTGGTCATCGTTTCGATATCCTTGGCCGAATAAATTGAAAGACTTTGACGCACACGATCTTCCGAACACGTACACCCAAATCGAATGGGTTGCGCATCATACACACGCGGCATTTCTTCATTGAACAAACGCAACAACAACGTATCCGGCGATACGCTTGGTCCGATCAGTTCAAGCTCTTCGACAGTGTCCAGCAAAACATTCGCGCGCGTCCAGTTTTCAGCATCGTCGCCCTCGCCGACAACATCGCTAGGGGTTAACAAACCATCTTCGCCGCTGCCTTCGCTTGTGACGGATGGCGATGCTTTGGGCATATGTTGCAACATCACGCCACCCGCGCGCCAATGTGGTTTGTCAGCTTCTGTCGAAACGCCAAAACTAAGCTCAAATCGCGTTGGGATCTGCTCTGATTGAGCGAAATATGCCTCTGCACATGTCGCGATTGATCCACCCGCAATTGGCGTGATTCCCTGATAAGGCGTCATATCCTTACCCTGATTGATCATTACCGCGAAATAACCTTCGCCCAGCTGATCGAAAGGGGCAGCATCATTCAAACGATCCGCATCGTAGCTGGCATAAGCGCGAATGCGCGCTGGCTCGCCCTCTTCCGTGGGACCGTAGTAATCTGTCGCAATCATGCGAACCGCGCCTTTGGTCTGAACCTGAAGCGATAGTTTCCAGCGAAGCTTGATCGTTTGACCAATCAAGGCAGTCAGCACAGCCATTTCAGCGACAAGCGCCTCCACCACTGGCGGGTATGAATGTTGCTCTAGTATCCCATCCAAAACACCATCAAGCCGCGCGACGCGGCCACGAATGTCAGATGCATCCAGTTGGAAGGGCAGGACTGAATCGTCCCAAGCGAGTTTTTGTCCGAGTGACATAGGCTTTCCTTATGCGCAGTGACTTGGCATACCGCGCCTATATAGGCGCAGCAAGCGCAGGTCCAAGGGCATGCAGATGATCAGACGTTTTGGTGAACCGCCTCACGATGGCATTAAGTACACTTTGCGACCCGGCGCTTATGCGATTTTGCAGCAGAACGATCGGATTTTGCTAACCTTTCAAGATTCTCCTTTTTTAGAATTTCAACTGCCAGGTGGCGGCATTGATCCAAATGAAAACGTCATCCACGCATTGCGCCGTGAGATCTTGGAGGAGACCGGTTATACGATTGGTGCCCCAAGAAAGATCGGCGCATTTCGAAGATTTGTTCATATGCCAGAATATAACATTTGGGCTGAAAAGCTTTGTCACATCTACTATGCCCGTCCAGCGCTGAAAAAAGGGCCGCCAACAGAAGCCGGTCACACATCCCATTGGGTAAGCAAACAACAGGCGATTTCATTTGTTGCCAATGTTGGAGACCGACACTTTCTGCGCCGCACATTTAGATCCCTTTAGTTGGCGCATACTCGTAAAGCACGGCCGACACATCATCAGGAAAAGGCGCGTCATTTGCGTATGCTGATAGTTTCCAGACTAGCGTTTCAAGCAGATTAGCCCCTTTCAAACCATTTAAACCGCAGACAATTTTTTCGAAACCATCCTCGCCTAACATCTCATCTTGCGAGTTTGGGCATTCCGTCACGCCATCTGAAGCAAGGATTAGCTGATCACCCTCATTGAGCTTAATCTGAAACTCATCAAATTCAGCTTTCGGGAAAAGCCCGACCGGCAATCCACCAGGGCCATCCTGCTCAATCTGCCCGTTTTTTCGCTTAACAAGCGGATGCGGATGCCCGGCTTGGCATAGATTAACGACGCCCGTCTCCATATCAGCGATCGCCAAAATGACTGTGAAATAGTGTTCCGTTGCCATTTCATCCAAAACAATCCTGTTCAAATCTGAAATCACATCCCCAAGCGCGCGCGGGACAACGGAATCCTGCGGACCATGGGTCAGTACGATGTTCTGCTCAGGGGAGGGAGAAGTAAGATACCCTGCCAAACGCGCGGTCATAAGAGCCGAACTTACACCATGTCCAGAAACATCAATCGCGAAGAAACCAACCTCGCGTTTGGAAATAGGAAAATAGCCGACAAGGTCGCCGCCAATATGCCCGGCGGGATGAAGAATAAACGACAATGCTGCATTCGAAAATTGACGATGTTTCTCACGGACCAGCGATTGCTGAAGCTTTTTCGCTTCAATCAAGTCTTGATTAAGCGAATCGTGCACCTTGCGAAGTTGCTCGAGCGTTTCAGATACAATTCTTTTCTGATCAAGCAGGTCGCTCTGCATTTTCACGATCCGCTCGCCAGCCGTCAGTCGCGCGCGAAGCTCGACACCATTCACCGGTTTACTCAGAAAATCATCAGCACCGCATTGCAACCCTTCTGCCACCTCCTCCTTACCGCTCTTTGAGGTAAGCAAGATGAAATAGCCGTAGCCTTCGCGATCGAGAGCCTTGAACGCGCGACAAAACTCTATTCCGTCCATGCCCGGCATCATCCAGTCACTCAACACAAGATCTGGCTGCCATATTTCGCAAATATCCAGCGCAGTTTGACCAGAATCCGCTTCACGCACTTCATATCCCATGCGAAGGAGCGACGCCGAAATAATCTTGCGCTGCAATTTGCTGTCATCGACGATCAAGACTTTGATCTGAATGCTTTCCGCAAAAGATGTCCGCTCGCTTTTTATGGTAACACCTGCCTGCACAATTTCCTCCTTAGCAACCGAGGTTTAGAACGCAGATCCTAATAAAACATGAACTAGCGACATGAAAAAAAGGCAAAAAACACATCTGAAGGAAACGAAATTTTTACCTTTTCGCCGATAGACCAACATGCAGGAGGATACATGATAAACTGGGCGAGAGTGGTAGAGTTGCGCGAAGAAATTGGTGCCGAAGACTTCGATGAAGTCGTCGAACTATTTCTATGCGAGGTCGAAGAGCGTGTAGAACATTTAGACAGCGAAAAGCCACTATCAGAGATCGAAGAAGATCTGCATTTCCTCAAGGGAAGTGCACTGAACCTTGGTTTTACATCCTTCGCGAATCTATGTCACGAAGGCGAAATAAAAGCACAAACAGGCCAGATATTTTCTAAGTTATACCGCTGCTACCCCAAAACCCGAATTTTTTCATGGGTTATGACGCGGAAATTGTCTGA
>NZ_MLCB01000072.1 GCF_001890925.1 Planktotalea frisia | reverse complement strand
CAAATTCAGATTACCTTGAGCTACAGTCTTTGAAAAATGAAATTCTCTCTGAGCAAGCTCAAGCCGTGTTCCAGTCACATACTTCTGCGAGCTTTCTGAGAACGTCTCTCGGTAGTAATTATGACGCGGCATTGGCTGAACTCGTAAAGCGCTATGCACCTACAAGTGGCTCCAAGTTATCGACAACAAACTCTAATCAGGTCACTCTTCTTGATTTGAAGAAATCGCAAATTCAGACTGAAATCGAGCTTCAGAAATTATCCAAGACGCTAACTACTAATTGGCAATCTACAGTTAGCAGCCCAAAATCTCGTGGGGCGGGTAGTACCTTGTTTGCTGGGGTTACGATGAATTTTCCGATTAAAGACGGCGGTAAGTCTGAAGCGACGATAGCTGCTTTGCAAAAAGAGCTTGAAGTAAACGCCTTAGAGGTTTCGACTTATGAGCAAGAGGTGACCCTTGCTCAACAGGGGCTTGATAACTTCTTCGCCTATTACGAAAAACAGAAAGTCCTTCTGAATGAGCGAAAGCGCATTGCAGACGAGCGCATTGTTGAACTTGAATTGAAGTTAAAATCTGGACGATCAGATGTGAGTGCACTTGCCAAAGAGTTTTTGGCTCTTGCTCAGACTGAGATAGCTATTGAGCGGTTGAACTTTGATCGTAAGGCTAAAACGCTGTCTGCTTTGAGTGTTACTGGGCAAACTTGCGAGTTGGTTCGCCTTTGCAATGCTATTGGAACTGGAAACTCTAAATGACAGCGGTTGAAGCTACCGAAATTGATGCTGCCAGCCAGGTGCGGGACGCCTTTGTTGTTCATGCGTTATTGCAACGTCTGGGATCAAAAAACACTTACAACGAAGTGAAAGAGGCTGTCTCATCTAGCCCTCGGGAAGCCACGATAGAGTGGGCCAGTGACGCTATAAGTCGCTTTGGCTTCATTTGTAATTCGGGAAGTGCGAAAGTTTCTGAGATTTCTTCTGGGTTATGTCCCGCACTCTTGCTGGGGAAAGAGGGTGACCTCGCAATTTTAGAAAATGTGCGTGGTGATGAGTTCACAATATTTGACGGCAATAAGCGGAAAAAGCGCAAGCTGAACAAAGCAGAGTTCAAGCAGTGGTATTCTGGACAACTCGTATACGCCCAACCTGAACTTGAAGGGCATAAGACGGTAAAAGCGCGGCTTAAAGCTCTTAGCCCTTTGAAGACACTGGGAACGGCACGTTTCTCTTGGATTGCGATCGCAGCGTTGCTTTCAAATATCTTAGGCTTGTCCACGTCACTTTTTGTTATGGTGGTTTACGACAGAGTTTTACCCAACCAAGCGACACAATCGCTTTATGCTTTGGCCATTGGAGTTGGCTTTGCTGTCCTGTTTGATACGCTTCTTAAGGGCGCTCGAAGCCGCATTGTGGAGCGTGCATCTGTGGGTGCTGATATTGCCGTCAATGAGGATATATTTGAGCAGTTTATCGAAGTGTCTAACACCAAAGACCGTAAGTCCGTTGGTGAGCTAGCCTCTGTTATGCGTGACTTTGAAGTTTACCGAGATTTTATGAGTTCAGCGACAATCCTAACTTTGATTGATCTGCCCTTTGTTCTTGTTTTTGTGGGCGTGATTTACATTATTGGGGGTCCTTTATTCCTCATTCCATTGATATGCATCCCAGTCATTTTGATGCTAATATTGGCGGTTCAACCATTACTGGTTCGCAATTCAGCCGCTGTTTCAGCATCCGCACAATCGCGCCAAAGCCTGCTTGTTGAGGTCTTGGGGGGCTTGGATGCGCTTCGGGTTAACGGTGCTTTTGCACTGATGAAGCGGAAGTTCCTCACGCAATCCAACTTTTATGCGAAGGCATCTCATCAGGCTAAAAGCTACGCGCAGATTAATGGAAACACGATCACGATAATCCAACAAATATCCCAAGTTGCGATCATTGTTTATGGGTTCCACCTGTTTGCTGATCAAGTGATTACAATGGGTGCCATCATTGCGACGGTTATCTTATCTGGTCGTGCACTGGGACCACTTGCCAAAGTTGGGCAAACGCTTGGACGGGCGAATGCTGCATTTGTTGCCCGTGGTAATTTAAAAAGGTTTTTGTCTGCGTCGCGTACTCAAAGTGATGGGAGCGGGTCTGCAATTAGGAACACACAAAACGTTGCAGTAGAAATAAGCGGTGCCACTCTTCGCTTGTCGGAAATGGGCCGCCCACTGTTTAACAGTATTAATCTTTCTATCAAGAAGGGTGAAAAGGTCGCCATTGTAGGGCGCACTGGCTCTGGAAAAACGTCTCTAGTTAAAATGATTGTTGGTCTACTCAAGCCTGAAACTGGCTCTGTCATAATCAATGGATCAGATATTAGGCAGTATCCACGTGCTGATTTGTTCCGAGCAATCGGGACAGTATTCCAAGAGCCATGGCTGTTTGCAGGAACATTGAGAGACAATGTCGGTTTGGGCCAAGATGATTGTTCTGAGGAACGTATGTTGGAATGTTTAACAGCGGCTGGTGCTGACTTTGTTGGGGATGGAACGACTGCTGCTTTGGAATTTGCCATTCAAGACCAAGGCAGCAATTTGTCAGGTGGTCAAAAACAAGCGGTTATGATGGCGCGTGCCCTTGCATTTAAACCAGCTCTTTTGCTGTTTGATGAACCTACGAGTGCTATGGATGGTTTAACTGAAGCAAATGTAATTAAGCATTTGTCAGAACAGTTAGATGATCGAACACTTATCATTGTTACTCATAAAATGCCTGTAGTGGCTATGTGTGACCGTGTCATTGTCATGGATCAGGGTAGGATTGTTGGTGATGGCACTAAGGACGCGTATTTTGAGCTTCTGAAAAAACAATCAGAGAAGAAGAACTAAGATGCGTCTCGCTCAAAATAACACATCCAGTGGCCGCGAATACTTTCTGATTACGTTGGTCACTGCCATTTTTGCAGTCTTCTTAGTTTGGGCCAATTATACTCAATTGGATTTGGTTACGCGCGGCAGCGGTCGCGTCATTGTTGATGGCCAAAATAAGAACGTACAATCCCCTGAGCGCGGCACAATAGCCACCTACGTGGTCGAAGAGGGCAGTTCAGTCACTGCAGGGCAAATCATCGCTACCATCAACCCGACCGAAGCTGAGGGCGTCTTAGAGGAGCTGGAGGCTCGCCTAAGCAATCTGAGATTAAAGATGATCCGTTTGGATGCTGAATTGAATGGAAACTCTATTGCTAGCGTTCGCAATAAAGTTACTGATTATCCAGATGCACTTCTTGATGCTGAAATTGAACTTATGGCCTCTCGGCGCGAAAGCTTGAATGCAGAATTGAAGAATTTGAACCAAGACAAACAACGCAAGGGTAAAGCTCTACTTAGCTTTGAGGCCGAAATTGATGGCCAAGGTGTACTTCAAACGCTTTTGAGCAAGGAAATGCTTGAGGTATTGCCTTTGGTTGATGCTGGGGTGTTGGGAAGCTCTGAACGCTTTAGACTGGAGCGAGAAGAAGCATCAATTCGAACACAGCTTCAGGTATTGTCGGAGAGGGTTGCTCAGACTGAATTGGAGATCGAGCAGATTGATAGCCAGCTAGACGCTGTCCAAATCAACTATAACACTGAAATCTATCAGGAACGATCTCAAGTTACTGGCGAGATTGCTGAACTTGAAGTTCGCCTTCCTGCGATCCGTCAACGGCTTAATGAAACTGAAATCCGCTCACCAATTAATGGCATTGTGAACCGCGTATTTTTTAATTCTGTGGGAGCGGTAGTCTCAAGTGGGGAAGTGGTTGCTGAAATTGTTCCAACAGGGGGGCAACTTCTCATTGAAGCCTTCGTCGATCCAAAGGACATAGCTACAATTGAGCCAGGCCAAGCTGCCAAGATTAGTCTCACCGCATATGATCCATCCAAATACGGGTTTTTACTTGGAACACTCACCAAAGTGTCGGCAGATACCGTGTTTAGGGAAGAAACTAAGTCCTCTGCATACTCAGTGAATGTGTCTATTGATACGGCAATTTATGAGAGTGAAGGCATACCAGTTTCTATTGTCCCTGGTATGATTGCACAGGTTGATATTATTCGGGGAGAGCGCACGATACTTGAGTATTTCTGGCAACCTGTGGCTAAGATGAAAGATACGGCGTTCAGGGAGTAGAAAAGGGTGATGTTTGTCGCCGTTCATCGTGGCTTAAGTAAAGATTTTGCCTGTTGGATCGGTTGCAGGACTACAAGAGGACAATATCAGGTCTCACCACTGCCACCGCCTTTTTAAACCTACTCCAGTAATACTCAGAATACTCTCGATCGTAATTGAAGCTGCTGTAGGGGTCTTCAAATTCATCATATACGGCACGAATTTGATAAGGTTTCATTTTGTTTATTACCTTTTGCAGCTTCACTTCATCATTAATGACAGTTGCTGCATCATATAAATAATCTAGTTCAGTTGGTTTATAGTACGTTGTTTGTTCGGTCATTTAGTCTCCATTTGGTCGGTTAATATTAAAAATTTTGACCTGCCCCCCTAGGTTCAGGACTCATAACCAGAATATGACGGTTGCAGCGAGGGCGATCGCTGACAGAAATACTTTGGGACATCGGTCATAGCGGGTTGCGACGCGTCGCCAGTCTTTAAGCCTGCCAAACATGCGTTCGATCCTGTTGCGGCGTTTGTAACGGCGCTTGTCGTATTGAAGTGGTCCGGCAAAACTGGACAGCGTGCTAAGATGTATCCAACCTTGAAGAC
>NZ_MLCB01000071.1 GCF_001890925.1 Planktotalea frisia | reverse complement strand
CCGATTACATCTTAGCTGAGCCACAAACCTGTCCGAATTAGTAGGACCACTTCAGATGACACATGCCACTTTGCCTTTAAGATCAGTCAATGCGGATACGTAAAGTGAGCGAATGTTTGCTTTGTTTTTCATTTGATCATCTTGATTGGTTCGTCCGTCAATATAGTAGGGGCGGCGGGTGCGCTTAGCCCTTATTTGTAGATGTCCGGCAAGAGCGTCGTGGAAATCGCTGGCACGTAGGCAATGAAGAGGACAACAATAAACATGCACAAGACGAAGGGCACAGCACGCACCGCAATCTTGAGGATCGACTCGCCAGTGATGCCTGCGACAACGAACAGGTTCAATCCCAAAGGTGGCGTGATAAAGCCAACGCCTAAAGCGGTAATCATCATGATGCAGAACTGAATCTCGTTCATTCCAATGTTATCCGCCAATGGCTTGAGGATCGGCGCGAGGATCACGATGTTTGGAGTGGTTTCCATGACGCAGCCAGCAGCGATCAGAATGCCGATCATCAACAAGATCAGGATCCAAGGCTCATCTGTGAGGCCAGTAATCGACGTCACAAAACCTTGAGGTACACCCATGATTGCCAAGGCTTCAGCAAGCGGTACTGAGAAGGCGATGATTGGAAGGATAACGCCGTTCACCTTTGCGGAGCTAACCAGCATCGCAGGGAAGTCCGCAAAGCTGAGCGTGCGCATGATGAAACCCATGAGGATGGTGACGACAACGGCTGTTGCGCCCGCCTCTGTGGGTGTCAGGCGGCCAGAAAAGATGCCATAGAAAATGATGCCCGGAACGATGAACGCATACCAGCCGGATTTCAGCGATTTGCCGAGACCCATGATCCATTCGCCGAACGTCATCATGCCGCCGCCTTCATAGTCATAGATGCGGTTCACAATCAGGTTGGTGATCAAGATTGCCAAAAGGATCGCGACGCCTGGAATGAGCGCCGCGAGAAAGAGCGTTGATGCCGATATACCCAGCACGAGGCCGATGATGATGTAGGCGATTGAGGGCGGGATTAGAATGCCAGTACAGGCACCGGCAGCGACGAGCGCGCAGGCATAAGGGCGTGGGTATCCGCTTTCGACCAAGCGCGCGATTGTCATACGACCAACCGCAGCAGCACCAGCGGCGTCGGATCCAGAGATTGCAGCAAACATACCGCAAACGAGAACCGTGGCGGAACCAAAACCGCCCTTTGTGAAACAGGTCAGGGCTTCGGCAACGTCGAGAAACTTGCGACTGAGGCCGGTGCGTACAAGAACGTCACCCGTGAGAATGAACAACGGAATAGCCGTCAATGCGAAAGCGTCAATTCCCGTAAACAAACGCTCGCCCACTAGACTAAGCGGCAAGTCGCCAGACATCACCAACATCAAAATTGCCGAGCTGCCGATAGCTGCCCAAACCGGTACGGCAAGAGCAATCAAAGCGACGAACATCAAGACGGGGACGTAGAAATCCCAGCCGAGTTCTACTGTTTGTTGAAGAGTATTCCACAGCATTTCAAATTCCCTTATTCAAACAGTGTGTCACCTTCATAGACGGGCGTGCCATCTCGAAGGGATTTGAAATCTCGTGTGAAGGACTGCAGCAACCGCCAGATCATTAGCCCGAAACCAAGCGGGACTGAGAAGATGAACCAAACCTTGGAGACACGTAGACCGTCTGTAACCGAACCAAACTTGTAGGAGACATGCAGTGTCTCCCAAGACCAATAGAGCGCGATGCAGGCGACGACGAGCATCACAAGATCGCCAAAGATGTAGAGCAGCGCCTTTGGGCGTGGCGAGAGGTAATGCATGAGAACATCAATGCGAATGTGCGCGCGTTCTTTGACCGCCGCAGACGCGCCAACCCATGCTAAATAAATAAAGGAAAAGCGGACGATTTCTTCGCCCCAAATGGAAGAATACGCGAACACTTCGCGCCTGAGCACTTCGATGGCCATTGTGATAACAAGCATCACGTAAAACACGAGCAGCAACCAGCGCTCGGCATTTTTATCTACATTTCGTAAAAATTCCATCGGGCGTCCCACCTAGAATATACGGGCCTTTTTGTGAAGATTTGTCGCAAAAAGGCCCGCATGGAAATTAGATCTGGCACAGCCGGGAACCCGCGCCAGATCGCACTTTAGGCGTCGTGGACGTAGTACTTGCCCTGCGTGCCTGCGGCTTCTTCCATCTTAGCAAAGTTGTCCATGGAGCCGGCCAGCTCGGTCTTGAAGCTGTCCCATTCTGCCAACTGATAACCACCGGCTGCTTTCCACTCGTTCAGCTGATCCTCAGAGAGGCTATGGAATTCAACACCGGATTTTGCCAGCTCGGACATAGCATATGCACGCGCGGATGGAACTTTGGACAGGTTCTGGTGCGCTGTCATTTCAGAGCCCCACATGATGCCTTCCTGAACGTCTGCAGGCATGGAGTTGAACCACTCGAGGTTACATGAATAAACCTGTGAGTCTGGAACCGCTTGTGTGAATGTCACGTGGGACAGGATGTCCTTGAAACCAAACACATAGAGAGCGCCAACAGATGGGTCGAGCGCGTCTGCAACACCTTGCTTAATCGCGGAGGGTGTTTCACCCCAGGCAACTGGCGTCGGGTTCGCGCCAACCATGCGGTAGTACTGCTGCAACATCTTGGAACCCGGAACGCGGAACTTAACGCCGTCCAGATCGGATGGGGATAGAACTGCGCCCGCGCCGCCTTTACGGACCGCAACAACGCGTGGGTCGATGTTGACGTAGAACAGCGCTTTAAAGCCGTTCTCTTCAACTTTTGGTTCAACAGAAGACTTCCAGAAGTCAGAATTTACAAGGTTTGTGAACCGCTGGTTAGAACCACACAGATAAGGCATGTTGATCAAATCAACTGTGGATGCGAAAGGCGCAAAGTTGGACAGCGAATGCTGTGCTGCCTGAATTGTGCCACCTTGGACCGCTTGAACAAGCGCACCGCCTGCACCGAGCTGACCACCAGGGGCGAGCTTGACGTAAACTTTACCGTTGGTTGCGTTCTGGATGTTCTCTTTGAGGTCGAGCTGCATGATCGGATAGCTGCGCGACGCACCGAGCACATACGCAGTCGCGATTGTCATCGTGTGATCGGCTGCTTTCTCGCGATCACGCTCTTCGTTAGCTGTTTGTGCGGCTGCTTCTGTGGACCAAAGCGTTCCTGCTGCACCTGCGACCAAAGCCGCCGTGAAGCCACCCGCTGCGGATAGCTTCAGAAAATTGCGGCGCTCTGCCGATGCGACCATCTTATCATCTTCATTCATTTGTAGTTCCTCCCAAAGGACATTTTAGCTGTCGTCTCGTTTCGCGCGAGCAGCTTCTTTTTGTAAAATTGCGACCACGAACAAAATCGTCGCCGCGAAAAGCACCAGCATTTCACCAACATCGCCAAAATAGGTCACATCCCAAAATGCGCCCATGGCTACATTTGCGAAATAGACGAGAAATACGATCAATGATGCGAACATGAACATGGCGACCCTCCCAGGCGCTGGTTGCCATTTCATGAAAGCGCTTTCATTGAGTCTTTGCAAGCGCTTTCATCTAATTTGGTCAAATTTCAATTTTGCCTGTCTTTTTCAAAAGGTTTCAAACTAAAGTGAGCCCTGAAACCCAAAAGGCTCGGCTCCATGACGTCTCATCAAGCAGTTCCCACGTTGGATGACGTTGCGAAGGCCGCAGGTGTATCACCAGCAACGGTCTCGCGTTCTCTGAATTCGCCTGGCTTGGTGTCCAAGTCAACGTTGAAGCGGGTTAAGTCCGCTGTCGATGCCTTAGGTTACACCCCGCACTTTGGTGCGCGTTTCATGTCGGCAAAGCGCACTATGACAATAGGTGCCATTATTCCAACGATGGAGAACGCGATTTTCGCCAAAGGCATTCAAGCCTTTCAAGAACGACTTCACAGTCTTGGTTACACTTTGCTCATCTCCAGCAGTTCCTACGATCCTGAAATTGAAGCCGAGCAGGTGCGTGCGCTCGCTAGTCGTGGCGCTGATGGGATCCTTTTGATCGGGTATTGGCGCGAAGAAAGAGTTTACGAGTTTTTAAAGCAGCGAAATATTCCCTTTCTGCTGGCCTGGGCATTCGCCGCAAATAACGCTTTGCCGGCGATTGGTTTTGATAATCGTGCGTCGATGTACCAGCTCTGTGATCGCGTGCTTGCGATGGGCCATCGAAATGTCGCTGTGATTTCTGGCACCACCGAAGGCAACGATCGCGCATCAAACAGGTTGAAAGGCATTACAGAGCGGCTCAAAGTTGAGGGGATTGATCTGGCTTCAGTGCCGATCATTGAAACGCCTTACGACATCGACAACGGTGCGGATGCTTTTGAGCGTCTTATGAGATTGTCAGATCGTCCAAGTATCGTGATGTGCGGCAACGACGTACTCGCTGTTGGTGCGATGCAACGTGCTCAAGAGATGGGAATAAAGGTACCTGACGATGTTTCTATAACTGGCTTTGACGGGATTGAGCTAGCACGTGTCGTAACGCCCAAACTGACGACTGTGCGTGTCCCACATTCTGAAATGGGCCGTCGTGCTGCGGACGAACTCGTACGAATGGTTGAAAGCGGTGACGTGGGACGTTCACAAGAGCTGCCAAGCGAAATCGTCGTTGAGAAATCAATCGCTTCGCTTGTTTGAAATAAAAACGTTGTCAAATAAAGTTGAGTTGAGAAAGGTCGTATCGCTTAGCTTTGTAATTATTCGGTTTTACTAGGCTCAGGACTCATAAAAAGAATATGACGGTTGCGGCGAGTGCGATTGCGGAGAGGAAGACGGTTGGGGATCT
>NZ_MLCB01000070.1 GCF_001890925.1 Planktotalea frisia | reverse complement strand
TCAGACAATTTCCGCGTCATAACCCATGAAAAAATTCGGGTTTTGGGGTAGCAGCGGTATAGAGACAAAAATCGCGGTGCGATAGCTGTCGCCGCGATCACAGAATTGACCTCCTGCATCTGTAGGATCGACAGAGCGGAAGAACATGTTCAAGAGTTGATCGCGTGACACCTTAGAGGGATCAAATTGAATTTGAACTGCCTCGTAGTGACCCGAGCCACCTTTGGTGACATCTTTGTAAGTCGGGTTCTTTTTCTTGCCGCCAGTGTAACCAGAGACGACTTCCTTAACGCCTGGCACCCGTTCGAAATCACTTTCGACGCACCAGAAACATCCACCGGCGACGGTCAAAATCTCTGTGCCTGCCGCTTGGGCGGGTTGAGAATGCATGGAGAGGCCGATGGCGATAAGTCCGGCGAGAATAGCAGGTTTGATTTGCTTTAGTTGGATCATGTCTGAACTCCTTTTCCTGACGCTAACGCCAGCAGGCCCGCGTAATCAATCGTGTGTCATGCAATGTCACGGCTTGGTGAGTGAACTTTACCGCTTGGCCTGTTTCGTTTCAGCGCTTAGCGTTCGCATGAATTGGGGGAGAACTCTGTGAAAATCGCCATGTGGTCCGGCCCGCGCAACCTCTCTACAGCGCTGATGTATAGTTTCGCCAATCGCAGTGACATGCGTGTCGTGGATGAACCATTCTATGCGAGCTATCTTGCGCAGACTGGATTGTCCCACCCTATGCGCGATGAAGTGATCGCGTCGCAAAATGTGGATGCGGAAGCTGTAATAGAAGAGCTTATCGGGGGTGACCCGAGCATTCACCACTATCAAAAGCACATGACTCAACACATGTTACCGACAATTGCGCGCAATTGGTTAACCGAGGTTAAAAACGTTTTCCTAATCCGCCATCCGGCGAGGGTCCTCGCGAGTTGGGCTAATAAGCACGATACGCCAAGCTTGGCTGACATCGGATTTAAGCAACAGTTAGAGATCTTTGAACATGTTGTCGCGCTGGGCGAGCGTGCACTTGTGATTGACGCCAGTGATATACGCATGAACCCCGAGGGTAGCCTTCGCGCGCTGTGCAGCTCGATCGATCTTGAGTGGGATCGCGCGATGCTCAGCTGGGACACAGGGCCGAAACCGTTCGATGGTGTTTGGGCCGCGCACTGGTATGACGCAGTGCATCGCTCTTCTGGGTTTGCAAAAGTTGAGAAGGATATGCCGCAATTGCGCGGCGATTTGGCATCGGTCAACGAAAAAGCGCTGCCACTCTATGAGAGACTGGCAGCGCATAAATTGCCAATTTAGTGTCTACTTTTTCAACCGACGCGCTCGCGCTGCAAGCAGTTTTAGGCGCAAAGCATTCAACTGAATAAAGCCAGCGGCATCCTTCTGATCATAGGCGCCTGCGTCATCCTCAAACGTCACATGTGCTTCGGAATAAAGGCTGTGATCGGACCAGCGGCCCACACAAGTTGCCGCACCTTTGTAAAGCTTTAGGCGCACTGTTCCGGTCACATGCTCTTGGCTTTTGTCGATCGCTGCTTGTAACATTTCGCGCTCTGGACTGAACCAGAAGCCGTTGTAAATCAGCTCTGCGTAGCGTGGCATTAGGCTATCTTTGAGATGGCCTGCACCGCTATCGAGTGTGATCTGTTCGATACCGCGATGCGCTTCAAGCAACACAGAGCCACCTGGAGTTTCGTAGATACCACGCGATTTCATACCGACGAAGCGATTTTCAACGAAATCCAAGCGACCAATGCCATGTTTTCCGCCAAGCTCGTTAAGCTTCGTTAAGATCGTAGCTGGGCTCATCGCCTTACCATTGATCGAAGCTGCATCGCCACGCTCAAACCCGACCTCAATAAATTCAGGTTCGTTCGGCGCATCCTCTGGCGCGACCGTGCGCTGATACACATAGTCAGGCGCGCTTACTGCTGGATCCTCGAGAACTTTACCTTCAGAAGACGTGTGCAGCAGGTTCGCATCAACAGAAAATGGCGCTTCGCCACGCTTGTCCTTGGCGATTGGAATTTGATGCTGCTCCGCAAAATCGAGCAGCTTGGTGCGGCTCGTCAAATCCCACTCACGCCACGGCGCAATCACTTTGATGTCGGGGTTAAGCGCATACGCGGCCAATTCGAAACGAACCTGGTCATTTCCTTTGCCGGTCGCGCCATGCGCAATTGCGTCAGCGCCAACTTCCTCAGCGATTTCGATCAAGCGCTTTGAGATTAGCGGGCGCGCGATCGAAGTACCAAGAAGGTACAAACCTTCATAGACAGCGTTTGCTCTAAACATCGGAAATACGAAGTCGCGCACAAATTCTTCACGCACATCTTCAATGTAGATATCCTTAACGCCCATTAATTCGGCCTTGGCACGCGCAGGTTCTAGTTCTTCGCCTTGACCGAGATCAGCAGTGAAGGTCACTACTTCGCAACCATATTCCGTCTCAAGCCATTTCAAAATGATCGAAGTGTCGAGGCCGCCGGAATAGGCCAAAACGACTTTTTTGGGCGCAGTCATCAGGGGTTCCTTTCAGGAGAATTTGAGCGCGCGATACCGTGTTTTTGGGATCGGAGCAAGGCGAGTGCTGATCTATAAAGCTTGAATGCCTCTCTGCGCTGCGTCAGACACAAAGAATGACAAGTTTTCAAGATAGAGCAATTCTCGCAGAGCACGCCATTCGCGCAGTTCTTCCGCCGACGCCTTTGCAGCGTAACGTACATTTATCC
The DNA here is from genome assembly GCF_001890925.1 of Planktotalea frisia. GTDB lineage: Bacteria > Pseudomonadota > Alphaproteobacteria > Rhodobacterales > Rhodobacteraceae > Planktotalea > Planktotalea frisia. The sequence continues at coordinate 2,118 of NZ_MLCB01000070.1, read as the reverse complement.
GAGAAATATGACGCGGAGGTTTGGCTTAAACGCGAAGATCTTTCGCCGGTACGATCCTACAAATTGCGCGGCGCATTTAACGCAATGCGCAAGGTCATAAGCAATGATCCCGACAAACGGAATTTTGTTTGTGCGAGCGCCGGTAACCACGCCCAAGGTGTAGCCTATATGTGTAAACATTTTGATGTGAACGGTACGATTTTTATGCCTGTGACGACGCCTCAGCAAAAGATCGAAAAGACCCGTATTTTTGGCGGCGATACGATTGAGATTAAGCTGATCGGCGATTATTTCGATGACACGTTGCGCGCGGCTCAATCGCATTGTGAAAGTGTTAAAGGACATTTTTTATCGCCCTTTGACGATGATGACGTGATTGAAGGCCAAGCAACCGTTGCCGTTGAGATCGAAGCGCAACTTGGTGAAATGCCGGATCGCATAGTTCTACCCGTTGGTGGCGGTGGCTTGTCAGCAGGTGTTCGTGGTTACATCGGTGCGCGAAGTGAAATGACTTTTGTTGAGCCGCTGGGAGGTGCCTGCCTTTTTGCAGCGTTGAGCGCTCAAGAGCCAGTTGATTTACCGCGTGTAGACACTTTTGCAGATGGTGCTGCGGTCGGTCGAATCGGTGCGCGCACGTTTCAAATTTTGAGTGATGTCCCTTTGTCGAACACGCTTCAAATCCATGAAGATAGACTATGCATAACGATGCTCGAAATGTTGAACATTGAAGGCATCGTATTGGAACCTGCTGGCGCGCTTGCTCTTGATGCTTTGAGCGATTTGAAAGAGCAAATCAAAGGCAAAAAAATCGTTTGTATCGCGTCGGGTGGCAACTTTGATTTTGAACGTCTTCCTGAGGTTAAAGAGCGGGCACAAAGATTTGCAGGGCTGAAAAAGTACTTCGTTCTTCGGATGCCTCAAAGGCCAGGCGCCCTGAAAGAATTTCTGAGCATATTGGGTCCAGAAGATGATATTAGCCGTTTTGAATACCTCAAAAAGTCGGCGCGGAACTTTGGTTCTATTTTGATTGGCCTTGAAACCAAGAAAGCTGAAAACTTTTCGCTTTTGCTTGCCAAGCTTACAGATGCTGGGTTTGCCTACACTGACATCACCGATGATGAAATTTTGGCACAATTTTTGATCTAAGGATCTGTTATGTTTGAGAATAAGACGGTTGTTGTAACAGGTGGTGCAAGTGGTATCGGGGCCGCATTGGTGCGTGCTTTTGCCATCAAAGGCGCGAATGTTTGTATTGCTGACCTCGATGGCAATGCCGCCGCTGATATTGCCCGCGAAGTTAACGGGATTGGTGTCCAGTGCAACGTCCGCAAGGAAGCTAATATTTGTGACCTGATCGCTGGTGCTCAAGACCGCTTCGGACCGATCGATATTTTCGTTTCCAATGCTGGTCTTGCCCAACCTGAGCCGGATCATGCCGCTTCTGCCAGTACTGAAACTTGGCAATTGAACTGGGAAGTCCATGTATTGGCGCATGTTTTTGCTGCGCGTCTCTTGCTGCCTGAGATGATAAAACGTGGCAGTGGCCATCTTGTTAATGTGGCGTCTGCGGCGGGGCTTTTGAATCAAATTGGTGACGCCGCATACAGTGCGAGCAAGCATGCCGCTGTGAGTTTCGCCGAGTCGCTTGCGATTACTCACGGCGATGATGGGATCGATGTCTCGGTCGTTTGTCCTCAATATGTTGCGACTTCGTTGATTGACATGAGCGATGATACCGAAGCTGTTGGATCGCTCATTTCTGCACAGACAGCTGCGGACAAGATACTCGAAGGTATTGCGGCAAAAGAGTTTTTGATTTTGCCCCACCCTCAAGTTGCACAGTATTGCAAAGCAAAAGGTAATGATCATGGGGCATGGCTATCTGGCATGAGAGGATTGCGCAGAAAATTTTTGCGTGAGTCCGAAAGCGGGGAGCTTAAGGACATGCATAAATTCGTTTGAATCACGCTGCGACAATCTTCTTGAGTTCGGATAAAAATAGCCCCTTAGATTCAATGAATGCGCTTTCGACTTCTCCTATACACAGAGTCCTCGAGCACCCGACTTTTGACGGGTTGACGTCTGACCGTAGAACGATTCAGCTAACCGCATGATCCG
>NZ_MLCB01000069.1 GCF_001890925.1 Planktotalea frisia | reverse complement strand
GTCTCGGGCTGCGGGCCCCTGACATTTAGGGCAGTGCCTGTTCTTGCATGAGTTGATCGAACAAAGTTGAATTCTTGACCGCTTATGTCGATATCCGCTGTACCCGTCTCGTCACTCAGACCTTGGACCAAGTTCAGGATTGCAGCTTCGGGCAATCGTGCAGCAGGACCACCACCCTGCCTCAGAAGCGCGAATTGTGGGATGAGGTCAAAATCACCTGCAGGACTGTTTGGAAGTGACTGTAACGGCGCATCCTCCATTTTGAACAAGATATCGTAGATACGATCAGCCGTCAGCATTTGCGGATCTGTTCTGTAAGCTGCTCCCATAGGACAACGCCAGATTTGAAGAGGCGGCTCCACGGGCCAAGGCGTTATGCGTCGGATGAACTCGGCGCGGGCTCGGGCACAGGGAACGGACGCTGGCCATCCGCCAGAAAGGCACAACAAGATTGCACAGTCTGAAATAATGTCGGGACGGAAGATCGCGATTTTCCCCCAATCAACGGGCCAACCGCCTGCGTTTGCATTTGTAAGCGGGACTAAGTGCGTCGCTATCCAGTTGTAGCCCGAAGCAATCAAAATAGTGATAAACAGCACGGCCCAATATGAATAAGAAGCCGATGCAACTCTGCTCTCCCAACTATTAAGACCAAGCGTTTGATCTTGCTCTGCAAAGAGCTGGCGGCGCCAATCATTCTTCCAAGACCTTAACAATTCTACCAAAAAGAACAGGTACACAGGTAAAATGACCAAGAACACGATCGTCCAGTTTGGTGCCCATAAAAACCCTACTTGCTTTGCCTGACCGATCGGAGGCGTATAAACAACGCTGTGGATATTTAGAGTAAATGCAATTAAACCAAGTGCTGCAGCGGCTGTAAACACGACGATCGGCAAACTGAAAGAGCTCTGATTTTCAAAAAGCCGTTCAGTTGTTTTCTCCAAGCTGAAATGACGAATCGAAGCGTTACCGAGATCTACAACTTCAGAAGACGGTTTCAGCTCAAAACTTTCGACCTCTTGCGGTGTAGGTTGCGCAGCCAGATTGCCTGCCGCCCTTTTCTTTTTCCGTTCTGTCACCAAACGGCTATTTGATATGCTGAGTGCCGTTTGCCATTGGCTGGTGGTGTCCGGATCATCGCACCCCAAAACCCTTGCCAGCCAACGAATATTATCGGTGCTGATACCTTTGTCGTTGTCTTGAAACCAGAGCTGTACTGTTCGTAGATCGACACCAGAGCCGTTAACGTCAACTTGTGTTATCGCCTCCGCTAGAAGGTCAGCTGTCCAAGGACCTTGAGGAAATCCATTTTCGTCGACAGGTCGACCTGCACCTGCCGAGGTTAGGAACTTGAACAATTCCTTGAAATTGTTGTTGTCTTTCTGCGGAGGAAGAAAATATTTTCCATTCTTTATCAAATACCTACAGGCCTTCTCTGCGTTCCGTTTCATTAGTCTTCGTATCCTATCGTGCCTTTGTTTACGCCGAATGTACAACTGCAGGGTGTGATTTACTCGTGAACAAGCGGGTTTCTTCTCAAATTATGAATTCGACCATCGGAGGAAATCAAAGTGCCAAACCTAGGAACCGAAGCTCGAACTTGCCCAGCAGCGTGTGTAGTCGAAAAGAGGCTAGCAGCGCGGGCCATTAAACGTATTTTGGACAGACAGTCGCGGGAAGTGGTCGGTTGGCTTTATGCATGGAATACTGGTGAGCAAGTACCAATGTGGAAGAACGCGCATTGCGAGGATGTTGTTTACGAATAGCGTTTCGGAATAGGATCGCGGGTTCCAATTTCCATTCGTGATGTCAAAATACGCATAAGCGCGCATATGTTAAATATCAAAGCTTACCAAACTACTCTTCCGCTACGCCCGGGTCCAACAATCGGGTCGCGAACTTTTCGGACCTTGGGGACAAGATACTGCGACGCAATGGACATCACCCGGAGGGGTCGCGTTCAAAATAGTGTATTGGTCCGGCGGCCTTGGGTATTGTGCTTCGGTTCAACAAATTCAGGCCCGCATTCCCCTCCCATCGGTCATTTCAACACAGGGTTTTGGTTATGGCATTGGAACGTCGGTTGTATATTTGGGAACGGAATAGCCAGCTTGCACCGCTGGGCGTTCAGCGATGCGCAAATACCAGTCCTTGATGTTGGGAAAAGCGTCCAAGTCAACTTCTTGCCATTCAAAGCGCGAAACCCAAGGCCAGCATGCCATGTCTGCAATTGAATAGGTGCCACGGCCTGCCCCTGCTATGAAATCACGCCCTTCCAAGCGCATGTTCAGAACAGTGTACAAACGTTGCGTTTCAGCGGCGTAGCGCTTCTCGGCGTATTCCGATTTGCCTTTGTTATATTTCACAAAGTGATGGGTCTGCCCCAGCATTGGGCCCAAGCCGCCCATTTGCCACATCAACCATTCAACCATCGGCCAATATTCGGGGCCCTCGCATTGAAACTTTTTATACTTGTCCGCCAGATACATCATGATCGCGCCGGACTCCATTAATTGAAGACCGGTCTCTTGATCGACGATCGCGGGGATGCGGTTGTTCGGTGCGATTTTTAGGAAATCAAGTGCGAATTGCTCATCCTTAGTGATGTCGATTGCATGCACTTTGTAAGGGACGCCAAGTTCTTCGAGGAGGATCGAAACCTTGCGGCCATTTGGTGTCGTCCATGTGTAGAGATCAATCATCTGACGGCCTTTTCCATGTTATGGTTTACGTTTCATATCTCTTGATCTTGTGTATCGGAACGCATCACAGCAAGTTTATCCGATAGCCGGACCTTGGGAAATGGACGCACAGGTTGCCCACGTCCTCAGCCGAGCGTTCGATGACTACGGTCTCGGCATCGGCGTAGCGCAAGGTTCCTGCGACGGGTTGCTCGCCGCCATTCACATCTGGCTGCACAGTCACTGGCTGCCCGACCGAAAGCCCCTGTGGGTCATGTGGCGCGACACCAGTCTCGGAGGTCGGTTCCAGGCTCTTTGCGCGCAAAATGGCATCCTGCGGATCCATATCGCTACAGGTTCCATGGCCGATGCCTTGGACATTCGCTTCCCAGCGGACAAGGTCTTTGAATTCCGACAGAAATGAGGGTCCGTCGGCCCAGCGGCCGCGCAAGAACCAGACCACGTGGTAGAATTGTGCGTCGATCGCCGCGGGCTGCGGACCGAGTAGGAATGCCCGCCCGTCAGACATTTGCGTGTTCAGCCATGACAGCGGTGCGCGCACTTGCGACACCAGATGGGGCAGGTCTGCGTTGGCTTGTTTCAACGCTGCCGCCCAGTCCTCTCCGAGGTATAGCCGCCCACGATCCGCCGCAAAATCCTTATCCAGCTGATCGCCAGCCGCACCCAGAATGTGACGCACGGTTTGGTCGAACAGGGCCCCGTCCGTCCATCGGCTTAGGCACCACATCAAGCCCTGATCGGACGTGGGCATGAAGGTCGGTGAAGGGAACCGCCGTTCAAGTTCGAGGATGATACATTGGCTGTCACAGTAGATGTCTGCACCGATCTGCATGACCGGTGTGCGGCGATAGCCACCGGTCAGCGCCGTCAACATTGGTTTCGGTGGCAGGCGCGGGATTTCCACCTTGCGCCACGCAAGTCCTTTGATGCCAAAGGCAACCCGAACTTTTTCGGCAACAGGGGATTGCGGGTAGGCGTGGAAGATGACCTCGAACGTTGGATCAGACAATTTGTATTCCTTCTCGGAAGCTCGGTTCGACCATGTAAAAAGTCGTATTTTGGTTTCGGATTGGATTCTCAGGTGTTCAGTTCAAAGGCGAAGTCCGCAACATCTTGCAGCGATGAGCCAATCCGGTGCGGATTGACGCCCAAGCGGTCCAGCGGCAGCCCATATCGATTGAGCCAGATAGTGCGGTAGCCGAACCACGTTGCTCCACAGATGTCCCAACAGTTCGAAGAAACGAACAGGATTTCTTTCGCATCACAGCCCAAGGCATCTGGTCCCATTTGATACGTTTCCGGCGCCGTCTTGAAACGTTTTACGGAATCGACGCTTAATACATGCTCGAAATATCCCTCAAGCCCGGAGGCCTTGATGGCTTGATCAAGCATCCATGGCGTTCCGTTTGACAGGATCGACAAGGTGATCCCGGCGTCCTTGAGGCGAAGCAATTGCTCAGCGTTCTCGGGAAAGGCCGAAAGTTCGGCATATTGACCCATCAGGCGGTCCCGCGAGCCAGGTGTCAGTTCCAGACCAAGTGCCGCACAGGCATAATCCAGGGCGTCGCCTGTCACCTGCCAGAAGTCCGCGTATTTGTCGCATAGGGTGCGCAAGCGGGTGTATTCGATTTGTTTGTCGCGCCAGATAGTAGCCAGCTGTGCGCCTTTTCCGGGGAACAGCTCTTCGGCCAGGGAACTTACCGAATAGACATCGAAAAGGGTTCCATAGGCGTCGAATGCGATGGCTTTTAGTGGCATCAATTGTATCCTGTCGTGCTGGGCCTGTTTGGAAGGATCAGAAAATGTCTGGATAAGTGGTGTAAGCCGAACCAAACGTAGAGACTTCTAACGGCGAAATTGTGAAAGATGATCTCGGACACAAAGTTTCTCACTCTAATTGGCTTGGCACGATTTCGCGGAAGTTATTGCAACAACACCGGCATTTGCACAGGGCCACGAAAGCCGAAGCCACGCCAAAGAACATCGTCAAGATTGGGAATGCTCATGTTTGGGAACCGCTCGAACAAAATGGGTAGCATAACTTGGCCAACGGCACGGCGCGCAACGTGCGTGCCTTGGCAGAAATGGGGACCATTACCAAAGGATTGATGCTGATTGACCGCGCGGTACACGTCGTAGGCTCAGGACCCATTAATTGCCTTGATGCTGGTTTGTCGTCATGATTCACGAA
>NZ_MLCB01000068.1 GCF_001890925.1 Planktotalea frisia | reverse complement strand
TCAGACAATTTCCGCGTCATAACCCATGAAAAAATTCGGGTTTTGGGGTAGCAGCGGTATAGATCATATCATCTTGAGTTTCTAGGACCAGTCACAGCCACGTGAGCGAGGCTTTGCGTTATCCCAACAACCATCGTGCAAAGAAGACGCATCCAAACAGGACGGGCTGGTGGATGAGATAGATCGACAATGTGTGTTGACCGGGCCAGGACAAAAGCTTTGCCACGCGCGTGTCGGGATTGATCATGTTGGCGAGCCCTGCCCATAAATCGAACTTTGTCACAGCTTGCGCCGCACTCATTCCCAACAAAAACGCGCCCAACCAGGGGATTATAGGTACATAATCGACCATCGGAGGTAAAGCTGTGCTTGTTTGGCCAAGCCACAGCCAGTGAGTTCCACCAAACATCGGCCAAGTGCCAAAATGCGGGTAAGTGAGCACAACAGCGCCGATGATGGTATTCACCCAAAAAGGCGTTCGCAAGAACAGAAGGCCAAGCAGGCTTGCTGCAAACATATGGTGTAAAATGCCAAACCGTACAAAAGCGTCCCCCATCGCGACATAAGTCCCAAGCGTCACCGCAAGCGCCCCTACCCCAATCATCGCAAGACGGCGCAAATATTTTCGCGGCGCGATGGGCCCATTTCGAGCAGCAAGAACGAGGCTGAACCCGGATAAAAACAGAAAACTGCCTGCGATGCCTTGCGCAAATAGCCGCCACTCCATGCTGGCCATTGTGCCACGCGGTGCGAAACCGAAAAGTTCCAAATCATAGGTGAAGTGAAAGATTGCCATTGCAACTATCGCGACTGTGCGCGCAATATCGATCACGGCAAATCGCTGAACAAGCATCATGATGAAGCGCTTTCATCCAAGTTCCAAAGCGAGAAGCGCAAATACATCTATTGATCCAAACCTTGTCGCACCGCGTAAGTTTAATGATAGCGACAAAATATTAATAAGAAAGCTCCGCCATGTACAAGACCTCCCTCTCCGGCGGCCTATTCGCAGCATTTGTGAGCATACCTGTCATTTCTCAAGCACAAGCGACACTCGGTGCTGGCTTGATCGCAGTGCCACAATTTGAAGGCAGCTCTGACTATCGGATAATGGCTGTACCGAGCTTGTCTTTCAGCAATGAGAAAATCTCTGTGCGTACCGTCGGTCCTGGAATTGAAATGGATCTGTTGTCTTCGCGCGCAGTCGATGTCGGGCCAATTCTGCGATACAATTTTGGGCGCGAAGATAGCAACATTGACAATGCTCAAGTGAGCGCGTTGCCCGATATCGCGGCGGGCATCGAGTTTGGTGGATATGCACAGGTCAATTTCCCTGTTGGTGGCTTCAAGACCTTCCTGTCCCCGCGTGTGTCCGCAGTTCAGGGTGTCCAAGGTGGCGCGAGTGGGACGCAGTTTGAAGCAAGTCTCGGGCTTTTGCGTTTGCAAGGCGATTGGACTTTGGGTGCGCGTGCGGCCACGACTTATGCGGATGGCCAATATATGAATACAAATTTTGGTGTTGGTGCAGGAAGAGCGTCTGGCCTTGCCGCGTTTAACGCAAGTGCAGGTATTAAAGATGCCGGATTGTCCGTTTTCGCCAACTATAAGATCAATGATCGCGTGTCTTTGACCGGTGTTGCTGGCTACAAAGTGCTAATGGGGGATGCAGCAAGCAGTCCGATTGTCAGCGTGGCGGGTCAAAAAGAGCAAATGTTTTTGAGCTTGAGTGTTGGTTTTAATTTCTAGCCGGTTTTCGAATTTTCTAGAAAATTCGCGGGCACGCCGCATCAGATCCACCATTATATACAACAAAAAGCCCCTACTGATTTACTCAGCAGGGGCTTTTCTATTTTTACAGATTGATCAACGAATTTTCTATAAAATTCGAGACCCGCCCAGATTTACCAGTCTTCGCGAACAACGATGCGTGTTTTCACAGCCAACTTCATTGCTGCAAGGCGAAGCGCCTCACGTGCGACGTCGTCGTTTACACCGTCAATCTCGAACATGATACGACCCGGTTTGACCTTGGCAGCCCAAAAATCAACAGAACCTTTACCCTTACCCATACGAACTTCGGTAGGCTTGGAGGTCACTGGTGTGTCTGGGAAAATACGGATCCAGACACGGCCTTGACGTTTCATGTGACGCGTCATGGCACGACGAGCCGCTTCGATCTGGCGAGCAGTTACACGCTCGGGCGTCGTGGCCTTAAGGCCATACGTTCCGAAGTTCAGATCAGATCCGCCTTTTGCCAGACCGGAGATCCGGCCTTTGTGCATTTTGCGGAATTTGGTACGTTTTGGTTGAAGCATTTAATCTCTCCCTTAGCGACGACCGCCAGCACCACGAGGTGCAGGGCCATCTTGGAGTTCTTGTGCTTTACGGTCACGTGCCTGTGGATCGTGTTCCATGATCTCGCCTTTGAAGATCCAGGTTTTGATCCCGATAATGCCATAAGCAGTCTCGGCCTCAACGTGAGCGTAATCGATATCGGCGCGCAGCGTGTGCAATGGCACGCGGCCTTCACGATACCATTCAGTACGCGCGATCTCTGCGCCGCCAAGACGGCCAGCAACATTCACACGAATACCAAGGGCACCCATACGCATTGCGTTCTGAACGGCACGCTTCATAGCGCGACGGAAAGAAACACGACGCTCAAGCTGCTGCGAGATGCTCTCACCGACAAGCTGGGCGTCCAGCTCTGGCTTGCGCACTTCAACGATGTTCAGGTGCAATTCGCTATCAGTGATTTTGGCAAGCTTCTTGCGCAGCGTCTCGATGTCCGCGCCTTTCTTACCAATGATAACACCCGGGCGCGCTGTGTGGATCGTAACACGGCACTTCTTGTGTGGGCGTTCGATGATCACACGGGCGATACCCGCTTGCTTGCACTCTTTTGCGACGAATGCGCGGATTGCGAGGTCTTCCAGAAGAAGGTTCCCGTAATCTTTGCTATCTGCATACCAGCGGCTATCCCATGTACGGTTAACCTGAAGGCGCATGCCGATTGGATTGGTTTTATTACCCATTAGCTTTGCTCCTCGATCTGGCGGACCAGAATGGTGATTTCGCTGAACGGCTTGATGATCTTGCCGAAACGACCACGGGCACGTGGACGTCCACGCTTCATGGTGAGGTTCTTACCGACATAGGCTTCCGCCACGATCAGCTCGTCCACATCAAGGTTGTGGTTGTTTTCAGCATTCGCGATTGCAGACTGCAAACACTTGCGAACATCAGCTGCGATCCGCTTCTTGGAGAACGCGAGGTCCGTCAATGCACGATCTACCTTTTTGCCACGGATAAGACCGGCAACCAGGTTCAGCTTTTGCGGGGAAGTACGGAGCATGCGCAGTTTTGCCATTGCTTCGTTGTCTGCCACGCGGCGGGGATTTTTATCCTTGCTCATGGCTTACTTCCGCTTCGCTTTTTTGTCAGCCGCGTGACCGTAATAGGTACGAGTTGGTGAATACTCACCGAACTTCTGACCAATCATGTCTTCCGTGACGTTGACTGTGATATGTTTATGGCCGTTGTAGACACCAAACGTCAGTCCAACGAACTGAGGCAGGATTGTCGAACGACGCGACCAAATCTTGATAACTTCATTGCGACCGCTTTCGCGAGACGCTTCGGCCTTTTTGAGGACATATGCGTCAACAAAAGGACCTTTCCAAACAGAGCGAGACATAGATTAGCGTCCCTTCTTCTTGGCGTGGCGCGAGCGGATGATCAGCTTTTGCGACGCTAGTTTTTTGTTACGCGTACGCGCACCCTTTGTCGGCTTACCCCAAGGAGTAACCGGGTGACGACCACCAGACGTACGACCTTCACCACCACCGTGTGGGTGATCGACCGGGTTCATAACGACACCACGAACACTTGGGCGAACACCCTTGTGACGCATGCGGCCCGCTTTACCGTAGTTCTGGTTGGAGTTGTCGGGGTTGGATACCGCGCCAACTGTCGCCATGCACTCTTGGCGCACAAGACGTAGCTCGCCAGAGCTAAGGCGGATCTGAGCGTAACCACCGTCACGACCTACGAACTGTGCGTAGGTACCTGCGGAACGTGCGATCTGACCACCCTTGCCGGGCTTCAATTCGATGTTGTGGATAATCGTACCGATAGGCATGCCGGAAAATGGCATTGCGTTACCTGGTTTGATATCTGCCTTGGCCGATGCAATAACCTTGTCGCCAATCGCTACGCGCTGTGGGGCAAGGATATACGCCTGCTCGCCGTCATCATATTTGATGAGCGCGATAAAGGCTGTACGGTTAGGGTCATATTCGATGCGTTCGATTGTTGCGACAACGTCAAATTTGTTGCGGCGAAAATCAACGATCCGGTAGAGGCGTTTTGCCCCGCCACCGCGACGGCGTGATGTAATTCGTCCGGTATTGTTCCGGCCGCCTGATTTGCTCAAACCCTCAGTGAGGGATTTGACAGGACGTCCTTTCCAAAGCTCCGAACGGTCGATCAGCACCAGCCCGCGCTGGCCCGGCGTCGTCGGCTTATACGACTTGAGTGCCATGCTTTCTGTCTTCCGTTTTAGCTCGCAGGGCTTAGAGTAGGTGCCCCGCTACGATTAAAGCCCCCCGTAGGTGGCCTGTGTTTTAGGCCCCCGTAGGTGCCCGATTATCAGATCGCCCGATGTTTTGAGCGAACAACAGCAAAGCCCCAGACGAATCTGGGGCTGTGATGTTGGTGTGCTGATAGGGGGTTGCTGAAACAATGTCTACCCCTGCTCAAAGGCTTCTACAAATGTTCGAACGACATACTGAGCAACCCGATGTGTTTGATAAACTTCGCCAAATGTTGTCACAGCAGTACGCTCATGCGCGTAGTCATTTCGCCACTGAAACAGGTTATTGTAGTTGGTTGAAAGATTCGTACGAAATCGGCGCTCAACTGAAGTGGTCCTACTAATTCGGACAGGTTTGTGGCTCAGCTAAGATGTAATCG
>NZ_MLCB01000067.1 GCF_001890925.1 Planktotalea frisia | reverse complement strand
TCTGACGAAATACCATGCGCGAAAAAGGACTTGCAAAAAGGGAGCCATCCACACAAGACTAAGCAACCGTTGTATCTCGGATCACCAATGGCCGCTTTAAATTGGCGATAGGTGGCATTAGGGCAAACCGTTCCTCCGCCACATATTTGAATATCATAGTCAGACACCGCAAAGCCGGACCAGATAGATCCTTCGGAACATTTCATCGCACGTCGTATAAACATGTTTACGTTTTGATGAACGGCGATCATCTTAGGTGGATGAACACTGATAAGACCAAGCCTTTCTTACTTCGTGTACGCGATGCATTGCCCGAGCTTAATCCGAGTGAATATAAGCTTGGCGAGTTTGTTTTGGATTTCCCTGGCGAGATGGCAGGATACACAGCGTCAGAAATTGCGGAACTGGCTAATGTGTCAAATGCCACTGTGTCCCGATTTGTGCGGCGGATCGGCTATGGTTCGTTTGACGAGGCGCGCCGCGCAGTGCGCGACGAGCAACGAGCAGGCACCGCATTATTGCGTTTCTCCTCAGAAACACCCGCAAGTGGCGGCGCGGTTGCGGCGCATTTCGAAGCGTCGCAACAGAACATGGATCTGACCTATGGCGCGCTAGATGATACCGTGATTGACAGCCTCTCAGAGGCAATGAACGCAGCACCACGCGTTTGGTTCGTGGGCTTTCGGGCGGGTCAGTCTTTTGCGCAATATCTCGGATGGCAAACCTCTCAGGTCTTAAGCAACGTGAGTGTCTTGCCTCGTGCCGGAGAGACTTTGGCCGAAAGCCTTGTATCGCTTTCCCCACAGGACATCGTCGTGCTCATCGCTTTGCGCCGCAATTCAAAGCTCGCTGGCGCTGTGGCCAAGGCGGCGGCTGCGGCTAAAGCTGGTCTGGCGGTGATCGAAGATCGCTCTAGCCCCGAAACCGCCGATGCCCGTTGGCGTCTGTCTTGTGTGACTTCGGCGAATGGCCCGTTGATGAACCATGTGGGTGCCATGGCCGTCTGCAACTTGGTTGCGGCGCGCACGATCGCGGTGTCCGGCGCGGCAGGGCGCAGCCGAATGGCCTCAATCGAGGACGGGCACCGCCGTTTCGACGAACTTTAGAGTTAGGTCTTTTGAATGCGCGCTTGCGTGTCACACGCGCTCAGTTCCTGACCATTACTTAAAATTACGCCGAGAATCTGCCATTTAATTAGGCAGTGATGGAAAAGTTTGTCTTCCGGATTGAAAAATGTTTTTCATCTTTGATCGATTTGGGAAATAAATTTTCATAAGTAAATTTAGAATTTTCCTCCTCGCAACCAGTTACAAAGGAACGACACATGACCTTCACACGCAAAAGCCTAATCGCTGCGGCAAGTGCTGCTATTTTCCCCGCTGCCGTTAGTGCGGAAGCCATCATGCAGATCAACTCCTCCCTGCCAGAAGGCTCTTTCGCCCATGTTTTTCTGCTGGAATACGAAACCCGCCTTGAAGCCGCCGCACCCGGCGAAATCGACGTTCAGATTTTCATGTCTAACACATTGGGCAAAGAAGAAGACGTGTTGCAGGGCCTCGGCTTTGGGACGCACCAAGCCTCACTGTCTGCGTCGGCGGTGTCCCAGATCAACACCCGCACCTCGATTTTTGACCTGCCTTACCTGTTTGAAGACCGCGCAGCGGTCCAAACCTTCATCGACAGTCCGGCGGGCGAAATGCTTGCAGACGGCTTTGACGGCACTGGCATGGTTCTTGCAGCTATGTGGGACAACGGTTTTCGCCAGATCACCAATAACGTGCGTCCGATCGTGACACCAGCAGACCTCGATGGGCTCAAGATCCGAACACCCACCAATCGTCAGCGGGTTGAAATGTTCAACACTCTGGGTGCCAACGCCACGCCACTGTCCTTTGGCGAGGTTTATTCCGCCTTGGATCAAGGCACCATTGATGGCCAGGAAAACCCGGCAAACGTGGTCGACACGGCCAAACTATTCGAGGTGCAGGGCTATATGTCCTTATCAAACCACGTCTATTTGCCAACTTTCCTCGTGATTGGTGAACCCTTCCTTGCATCACTTGATGAAGAACTGCGCGCGACGGTGATTTCTGTGGCCGAAGAGGTGGCCCCTTGGTCATTTGAGTGGGGTGAAACAACCGACACGGAAACCATCGCAGCACTGGCAAACAAAATAGAAGTCAATGAGATTGATTTTGCTGCGTTTCAGTCAGCCGCTGCCCCGCTCTATGAAAGCCCAACATTTGTTGATGTCATCGGCGAAGACATGATCGCTGCAACGAAGACTGCGCTCGGGATCGAATAGGCACAAATAGGACAAAGCAAATGGATGAATTTGACAGCATAGTTTCGCGTCTGGACCACTGGCTTGGCGTGATGCTGGATGTCCTGGTCATATCCCTTGCCGGTCTCCTCTTATTGCTCTTGAACTGGGCGGTTTTCGCCCGGTTCGTTTTGAATGACAGCGTGTCATGGGGCGAGGAACTCCCCGCCCACCTACTGGCCATGCTGACCTTTATCGGCGCAGCATATCTGACTCGCACCAACGAACACCTTGGCTTTGATGCGGTGCTGCGCGTAATGCCCGCAGGCATGATGCGTGTCGTTACTGCGTTAAACCTCGTCCTGATGGGTGTCTTTGGCGCAATGCTGGCGTGGTACGGCGGGATCGCAGCGGCCAGTTTTGGGGCGCGTTCGTTGATCTCGGTTGATGCACCGATGATGCTCTTTCGCGGCGCGATGCCGCTGGGGGGCGCGCTGATTACTTTGTTTTGTGCCGTGCGTTTTATCGGCATCGTGACATGCCGTATCGACCCCTTGGATCTTTTGCCTGAAAGTGACGCGTAATGTTTCTTGATCCCGGATGGATGATCCTGATCCTTTTGATTACTTTGCTGATTGCAGGCCTGCCGATTGCCTTTGTTCTGGGCGTCACCGCCGCCACCATGATCGTGCTCGACCCCGCGGTTGTACCACAAATAATTGGGCTGATCCCCTTTGGTGGAGCTAACAACTATCTGCTTGTTGCGGCTTTGTTGTTCATGATCGCAGGCGAAATAATGAACCAAGGTAAGATTGCGGAGAAGCTCATCGCGTTTGCTTCATCTCTTGTTGGGCATATCCGCGGCGGGCTGGCCCATGTCAACATTCTGACATCGCTATTCTTTTCGGAAATCTCGGGTACCGCCACTTCGGACGCAGCTGCTATCGGCTCGGTTATGATCCCACAGATGAAAAAGCGTGGCTACCCGGTGGCTTTCGCGGCGGCTGTCACTTCAACCTCGGCTACAATGGCGATCATCGTGCCGCCCAGCCTCAATCTGATCCTTTATGCTTATGTGGCCAATGCATCGATTGCCGAGTTGTTCGCCGCTGGCATTGTGCCTGGATTTCTGGTTTGTGGCCTGTTGATGGGCACAGCCTATGCGATCTCTGTAAAGCGCGGCTATCCCACGGAAGGAGCGTTCTCATGGGCTCGAGTGGCCGAAACCGGTAAGGACGCAGCCATCCCACTGACGCTGCCAATTCTTGTGCTGGCGGGTATTCTTGGCGGTATCTTTACCGCCACCGAGGCAGGTGCCATCGCAGCCTTCTGGTCCATTGTGCTTGCCACCGTCGTCTACCGTACGGTGCGCCTTGGCACGTTAATCGACACATTGCGCATAGCGGGCAAACGCTCTGCCATGTTGATGTTTATCGTGGCGACCTCGACCCTCTTGGGTTGGTACATGACAAACCAACGCATTCCGCAGGAAATTGCGCAGGGCATCCTGGGGCTGTCGGACAATTACTGGGTTGTTCTGATTGTCATCAACATCTTCTTCCTGCTGGCAGGCACGATCATTCACGGGACTCCTGCGATCCTGATGCTAGTGCCGATCTTTTTGCCGCTGGCCGATCAGCTTGGGATCGACCGTGTCCATTTTGGCTTGATTTTGACCATTAACCTCGGGATCGGGCAACAGACACCGCCTGTGGCCTCAGTCGTCTTGATCACTTGCGCTATCGCGAAGATATCCATCGCCAAGATCATCCCATCAATGATGATGTTTATTGGCGCAATGTTGGTGGCCTTAGTCTTGATCAACCTCTTTCCAGCAATTTCCCTCTGGCTACCGTCGGTCATCCTCTAATGCGGTTACTGATCATCAACCCTAACACGTCCAAGGGCGCGACGGCCCGCATAAAAGAGGCCGCCGATGGTGTAGCCTATCCAGGAGATGAATTTACAACGCTCTGCCCAGCCTTTGGCCCGGAGCTAATCGTGACACAAGCCGATGCCGATCATGCAAGCATAGCCGTCGTAGAGACAGTCAAAGCCTATGATGCCCCGTGCGACGGGATAATCTTAGCGTCATTTGGCAATACCGGGGCTGAGGCCGTTCAGTTGCTGCGACCGGATATCCCGGTGGTCGGCATTGCGGCGGCCGCCTTTTCCATAGCCCAAGCACTTGGCGGACCTTTCGGCATCGTAACATTTGGTCCAAGCCTCGTACCGGCATTAAAAGCCAAGGCTGAGGAGGCAGGGTTGGGCTCAAAACTTCTGGCGACACTAGCGGTGAATACGACTGACTTTGGTGATCCAGGCACGGTTCAAACCCGCTACATGGACGAAATGGGCGAACTGTGCAGGGAAATGCACCAGCGCGGCGCACGTTGTGTCGTTATGGGAGGCGGCCCATTGGCAGGGCTGGCGTCCAAACTTGCGCCAAACAGCCCTGTACCGCTAATTGACGGCACCCAAGGCGCGATCAATATTTTGCGAACCCTTGTAGCGCATCGCGATGTTGAAAACGACTTGTAAACGAGCCCACAGAAGTTTCGAAGTTAGCGCTGACGTCCAATAAACCGGGTCTCACAAGAGCATGACAGGCGACTATCATCGGTTGTTTGCTTTGAACCGAACACTTATCGGCAGGCTCATTAGTGTCCCCATACCAGACCCTCGCCGCATTGCAGAAAATCGGTAATATGGGCTCCTGGACTAAGCCGCTCGCGCGGCAGTGGCGCTTGTTGCGGTCGTTCAACCTACAGATTTGACGTTGTTTTC
>NZ_MLCB01000066.1 GCF_001890925.1 Planktotalea frisia | reverse complement strand
ACAGATTGAATCAGCAGAGACTGTTACGATCAAGGAATAGTTTTTCAACACAATCAGCCCAAAGCGGAAGTAGCAAATTCGTGCTGCGTGCGCGCGCGACGTGCGAAATGCTGTAGGAGCGTAAAATCCGGTACCGCCGCGCAGCGTAAGAACCGGACATTCAGACAGACAGCTGCCAAGATCTTTTGGAATGCCAATCACATCGTGATGAAACGATCGGTGCCGCGATTGCAGGAGGTGTCTTTGGTGGTCTGCGCGGCGAATGCCGGGTCTGAGTTGGATGAAAGCCATACATCTTGGACAATTCTGCAAGCGTCATCCCCTCGCGAATTGCCTCAAGAGCTACCTAAGCTTTGAATGCAAGCGAATGGGTTTTTCGGATTTTCATTCTAGATCAGTTCTTTAGTCATGTGATCCACCTTAACGACTGGTCCAAAAATTCGCGACCACCTCTGAAAAACAGCAACATGACAGACAGAAAGCTAGTTTTTTACTCACCCAGTAGGTTCTCCAGATACCATTCACCCTCGTTCGTCAGCGTCAATTCATCAGCGTTGTTAAGCTGTCGGACGCTGATTAACCCGTATCTCACGAGCTCATCGATCGCCCAAACATCAACTTCATCAACAGCGTAAAGGGTCAAAACCTTCCCATATTCCTCTGCAACAGCTTTCAAAATCCGAAGCGCGTCCACATCCAATTCATCCATCCTACACTCCTCTAGAATGAGTTATTGCCCCAAATAACGTTTGGAGGCGTTATCTTCAAAATAGCCCCGGTCAAAAACCAACATTTGTGTCACTGGCGCAAAGGACCTTTTTGACCAGTAGGTTTGCATTGAGTATGTGACCAAGCCCCCTCTTGTGATTATCGAAATGCTGGACCGTGGGCCCAGACAGTCAATGAATGGCGAGTGCCCTTGGTCACGGGCGTCACTTGATGCAAATGAAAGCTTGGAAAGATGGTGACGCAACCCTGTGCACGGCTGGCCCCAACGATATGCGCACCGGGCATCACTTCCAGGTCGCCACCGTCATAGGTTCCGGGTTTGCTGAGTTGGGCGACCAAAGTTAGCTTGCGTTTGCGCGCAACTGGCCCATCTCCAATGTCAGAATGCCATTTGAAATGCCCGCCCTCCGTCGCTTCATAGGTTGCGATTTGCGGGCTTTCTGCAAATTCTCGCAGATCAAAATCAAACCGATCTCTATTTGACTTTCGGACGACGTCGATAAGCCTGTCCATGACCCATCCCATGCCGTCGACTTCATCCAGCCACACCAAGTCAGAGCGGCGTAGATTGTGATCGCGGTTTTGACCGACAAGCAACGCTTCTTGCGCAGGGGCCGCATTCGTTGCGATGACAATCGCATCACATTCTTTGGGTGTGAACCCGCCTTCGATTGAGTGAACGCCCATCATTTTGGCCACCATTTGCCGTTGTCTTGGGTAGCTTCGACAGGATTCCTGTAAAGCGCTGTCACGTTTTCGACCAAAAAGGCAAAATACGACTACATTCAACGACGTCTGTTCGGTGCCTCGGCATACTGTAGGAAAGAGGGTTTTGCGCAAAAACGACATTGGGTCGCAACTGGAAATGCACAGCCACACGAAACCTGTGATTTACGGAATTATCCAGATGAGTAGTCCTGATGCACGAACGTCGAATCCCAGAATGGCTTCGCCATGCACCTGCGCCTAGCGTTCGCGGTTTCGCCGTTTTAGCGGGAACTGAAGCGATAGCCAGAGGCATATTGATTTCGGTGTTTCCTCTTATAATTTACCGGGCCCTGCAAGATGTAGGCGTCGTGTCCAAAGTTTACTTCTTCATTGGTTTGAGCTCTCTGATGATTGGCTTACTGGTTCCGTATCTTATCCGCTATGTACCGCGACGGTGGGTCTACGCTGCTGGTACAATAATGTTTGCAATCGGAGCGCTACTAGCGTGCTTTGAAGCCCCTTTTGCAGTTGTTGTGGGGCTTTCGTTCACGACCTTTGCTACAGTTACAACCTTTGTATGTTTCAACGCGTATGTGCTTGATTATGTATCAAAAATAGAGCTGGGAAAGCTCGAAACATCGCGGCTTTTTTACAGTGCGTTGGGATGGACGGTTGGCCCTGTGTTGGGTGTGTTTCTATTTGGTTGGTGGCGGCCAGCACCATTCTTAATCGCAGCCATCGCCGCGTTGACGATGCTTCTTGTCTTTCTCGTAATGCGTCTTGGAGATGGGAAGTTGATCACCAAAAGCCGGGCAGCGCCCGCTAATCCCTTCGCTTACTTTCGAAGATTTGCGGAACAACCACGTCTGATTACAGGTTGGACCTTCGCTGTGATCCGATCATGCGGGTGGTGGGTCTATGTCGTCTATCTTCCGATTTATGCCCTCGAAAACGGATTGGGCGAACAGTTGGGCGGGATCGCACTTTCGATTTCAAATGGCGCACTTTTCCTTACACCTTTGATGTTCCTTGTCATACAGCGCAGGTCCGTCAAGAAGGCCGTGAGAGTCGGGTTCTTGATCTCCGGAGTTTTGTTCCTAGTGGCTGGCGCGCTACATGGCACTCCGCCGATTGCCGTTGTTTGCTTGATGGCTGGTTCCTTTTTTCTGATCTTGTTGGACGTGTGCGCCGGTCTGCCTTTCTTGCTTGCCGTCAAGCCATCAGAGCGTACAGAAATGTCCGCAATATATTCCAGCTTCCGAGATGTGTCGGGTATCCTGACGCCTGGTGCCGCTTGGCTGGTCTTACTGGTTTCGCCGATCTCTGGCGTCTTCGTTGCAGGTGGTGCAGGGCTGCTGATGGCTTGGGTTTTAGCGAATAAGCTGCACCCAAGGCTTGGACAGGCGCGCATCTCTGTCGAAGGCCCTACAAAATTGTATCCCAGTGATCCTAAGCGACACGCCACGGGATGAGATATTGCGCAAGTTTGATCCCCCAAACGATGACATCAAGGACCGCTTTCTCTCTGCGGTTCGCATGCGTTACCGGTCTGTCCGCTAGTGCGGTCTTGATCAATCCGCAATGAAACACTCATAAGAAGGACGAGTGGTTACCCTTCGCCTTCCAGTTTTTTTCGCGCCAGTTTGCGGGCACGGCGGATTGCTTCGCCCTTTTCCCGCGCCTTTTTCTCTGACGGTTTTTCGAAATGTTGCTTCAGTTTCATTTCTTGGAATACGCCTTCGCGCTGTAGCTTTTTCTTCAAAACCCGAAGAGCTTGATCGACATTGTTGTCGCGAACACTAACCTGCATTTGGTTTTCATTACCTTTATGGACTGTCCTGGATCAGGTTTGCGAGAACCCGCACCTTGTCAAGATAATTTTGGTTTATGAAACTGCGCCTCGCAACAACGACATTCCGCAAACCTCGCTGTTTTCAATCGCTCAATAGTTTTTTCTGCAACATCTACCCACTAGGCTCTAGAGCGCGCCTAAAGCCTGTTTTCAAAGAACTCAGCCGAGAGCCCATTTCGACGGATGCTGCGTGTCGCACGAACGTCGACTATCACATTAGAGCGTCAACAAACTTCAACAACTAGATCGCCTCGCCTTAGACTTGAATCACCAATACCCTGCCACGGCTGCGTCGCTCTCGGGACATTGGCGGTACATGTTGATTCAATGAAAAGGCGAGATGCTTTAATTGGGATTTGAACGGGGTTTTCGACAACGTCAATTAGGGAGGTTTATATCTGTACCAAAAAAGAGGGATCTGGGCACGTTCGGAAAAGCCGCGGTGCGGACACACCCAACGTTGCATCCCAACTTCATTCAAGTAGCATAAGAAGAAAGATAATATCGTGAAACAGTTTGAAACAATGGCAGAGCGACAAGGCGGCAATAAAGCAACAACCCCGTCCGGAAAACCGAGAGCAGCGTCTCTGGCCCTTCAATTTCCGGGTGCCTCCGGTCGGCTGAACAGTATTACAGACGTTCAGGGGGTTTCTGTAGGATACACGACAATCGTTGAAGGAGTTGGGCAACTCGTGGTCGGCGAAGGGCCGATCAGGACAGGGGTAACGGCCATTCTGCCACGGCCTTTGGATCAGTTGTGCGCACCTGTCATGGCGGGTTTGTTTAGCCTGAATGGGAATGGAGAGCTAACGGGGTCCCACTATATTGAAGAGGTTGGGAAATTCTCGCTGCCAATTACCATCACGAATACTCACTCTTGCGGGATGGCAAGGGACGCAACAATTCGATGGGCCGCCAAGCGGTTCCCTGAACACTTTTCCGACGACTTTGCTCTGCCTGTTGCTGCTGAAACTTACGATGGCTTTCTAAATGACATAAATGGCTTTCACGTCACGCAAGAACACGTCAGCGAAGCGATCAACAATGCTGTCTCAGGCTCCATCGAAGAAGGTAGCGTTGGCGGAGGGACAGGTATGAAGTGTTTCGGCTTCAAGGCCGGTTCTGGCACCGCCTCACGCATCGTAGACTTTGACGAAATGGACTACACTGTAGGAACTTTCGTGCAAGCAAACTTTGGCAGCAGGAAAGACCTGCGGATTTTGGGGCACTCTATTGGTCAAAGACTGACAGACCCAAAGGTGGTTCAGAATTCTCCTGATCCGGACCTGAGTTCAATTATTGTTGTCATTGCAACTGATGCCCCGCTCTTGCCTCATCAGCTAAAGAGATTGGCGCGCCGCGCAACACTAGGCGTGGGCAATACAGGCGGCTTTGCGCGCCACGGATCCGGCGATATATTCATTGCATTCTCAACGGCGAATGGCGTTTCAAATTCCTATGCGTCCAAAAGGTTGCTCAACTTGACAATGATACCCGATGAACACCTGGACCCGTTTTTTGAGGCAGTGGTGCAATCAACAGAAGAAGCCATACTCAACAGCTTGATTGCCAACAGCGACATGGTGGGCCGCGACGAAAACTTCGTTCCTTCCATCCCTCATTCGGAAATTCGGAAGTTGGCGGAATCCGCACGCTAGCGCATCTGATTGACTTACGTGATTTTGGGCTCGTTGCGGATTTAGCTGCATCCGCACCTACACACCCAAAAACCACCGATATCCACCGTATGTTGAACGGTTCACAAAACCGGACATTAATGCATGTGCAGCGAGGGTCGCCTTCGTTTAAGGTTTTTCGATGCGGGCCTGAGCGTGATTTCTCCTCTTGGTGCGACGGT
>NZ_MLCB01000065.1 GCF_001890925.1 Planktotalea frisia | reverse complement strand
TCAGACAATTTCCGCGTCATAACCCATGAAAAAATTCGGGTTTTGGGGTAGCAGCGGTATAAATGCAAAATATCGTTCAGCTACCTTCGTGATTGTCAGTGGATCAGGCTGGCATTTGGAAAGTCGGCGTTCAATTTTTCTTCTGATTAATTCGTAGTCGTCACGTTCGTCGCTATCGAGTGGTTTTTCCTGACCATTTAAAAAGTGGTCGTTCAAAAGTGTTGTTAAAAGGTCTGCGTACTCCAAATCATCAATTGGAGTCGGAAAATTCGCCGTTAGTTTAATTTTAGACTTCAAGTCCTCTGCCTCTAAACCCTGCAGAATCCGTTGATATTCTGGATACGGTGGCAATTCGACGTCCATTCCGAATTTTTCACCAGAATTGGCTCGATGAACCTTCGCTAGGATTTGGGCGTGTTCTGACTTAGGAGGACGAGTAGGATTTCTTAAATTGTCGATCTCTGCCAGTTCGTGCTTGGCTGATTTCCAGTCGTATTCAGCCCCGTCAACGTTTATTACTTGGCCCGATACTATGTCTACTTGCGCTATTAGCTTTTGTTTCCAAGAAAAATTTTCGTCCTCATCTTTCCTCATCTCCGATCTTAACTCAGCTTTTATTTTTGCTAGGCCATCTGGAGTTTTGGATAATAAAATTAGAGCGTCGTGTTCCTCGGTCCAGCCAACTATCATTTGCACGGCCTTCGCATAGGAAACATTTCCGCAGGGACGCTGCCACTTTGTTTCTTCCAGTACATGGTGCAAATGCTTTGGGATTCTTCTTTGGTAGAAAAATCTCCCCCTGTCTTCCTTCACATAACGAACACGTTTATTTTGGTCCATTGTATCGAAAATCGCCTAAAATGTATCGAAAATTTGACTGTTCGAGTTCACGATACATCAGAAAGGCTTGATTTAATAGGGGGTATCATAGTGGTGGGCGACCCTGGAATCGAACCAGGCGTGCGTCTCCGCGAGGGAGTTACAGTCCCCTGCCACACCTTGCGGCCTGTCGCCCACTGCTGCAAGTTGCCTTGTAGCATGAGGCGCTGATTACTAGCGGCTCATATGTGCGTCAAGCCGAAAAACTCTTGCGGATGCAGGTCTTTTCGATAGAGCAGGGGGCAAGCCGCGCCAAAAGGACTAAAGTGATGAAAAAACCTAAGTGGGTCGTGAAAAAAGAGCAGGACAAAAAAGCTTCGAACGCTGAGACCGTGTGGCTCTTTGGCTTGCACGCGGTGCGTGATGCGTTGATGAACCCTGAGCGCGAAAGGCTGCAATTGGTCGTGACCCGCAATGCGAGCGACAAACTGGCGGAAGCGATTGCCTTTTCGGGCATGGAGCCGGAAGTGTGCGAGCCTCGTAAATTTTCTGCACCACTTGATCCACAATCGGTTCACCAAGGCGCGGCGCTTGAAGTCAAACCGCTGAAATGGGGTCGGCTTGAGGATGTTTGTGTTGGCGGGACCGCTGCCGTGCCGCGCGCCATTTTGCTCGATCGCGTAACTGATCCCCATAATGTGGGTGCTATTTTGCGATCCGCGGAAGTGTTTGGCGCAAGTGCTGTGATCGGCACGCACCGTGGGTCGGCTCCCGAGACGGGCGCATTGGCGAAAACCGCCAGTGGGGCGTTGGAACGCCAGCCTTATTTGCGCATCCGTAATCTTGCCGAAAGCATCGAAGCTTTGCAGAAAATGGGCTATCTCGTGATCGGCCTTGATGGCGAAGCCGAGCAAACCATCGACACCTATCTTGAGGGCAAACGGGATCGACCCATCGCTCTGGTGCTTGGGGCCGAAGGGCCGGGCCTGCGTGAAAAGACCAAAGAAACCGTCGATGCGCTGGTGAAAATCGAATTCTCCGATGCGTTTGGCTCGCTCAACGTCTCTAATGCGGCGGCCGTTGCGCTTTATGCATCCTTGCCGCGTTAACGCTTTTTCGCCAAATTACCGCATCAAGCCCTTAAATTCTCTCAAGGATGCCTTAGCTTAGGGCGAAGAGTTTAAGAGGACTATTGCGCGTGAGCTATCCAACCAAGATCACCACATGTTGTTACTGCGGCTCTCGCGCTGCTTTGGTGCTCAAGGGTAAAGAAAGTCACGAACTCACATGCCAAAACTGCGGCGCGCCGATTCATGTGATGAAACGCATCGTCATTGATCCCGCCAAGCCTAAGCGTCCGGCCAAATCCGAGAAGCCTGCGATCTCGCACAAACCTGCGCCGAAAAGCTTCAAAAAGCCAAAAAAGAAAAAACGCCGAAAATCCGCGCTGACGTGGTTCATGGAAGAGGCCAAGGACGCAATCGAGGATATCTTCGATTGACGCGGCGCACCACTGGCCTTGCTGCGTGGCATGGGCTATTTGCTTAGCAACAGAATGAAAAGGCATGCTCATGAGCTTTGAAAAACCCGGTCCCGTTGAAGAAAATTGGCGTGACGCGATCTCTTCCGCGCAGGAGATCATCGAAGACGCACGCAACGGGCGGATGTTTATTCTTGTCGATCATGAGGATCGTGAGAACGAGGGGGATCTTGTGATCCCCGCGCAAATGGCAACGCCTGAGGCGATCAACTTCATGGCGATGCATGGTCGCGGATTGATCTGTCTTGCATTGCCCGGCGAGCGGATCGAGGCGCTGGGCCTAGAGTTGATGAGCACCAACAACTCTTCGCGCCACGAGACGGCCTTTACGATTTCTATAGAGGCGCGCGAAGGTGTCACCACCGGCATCTCCGCTCATGATCGTGCACGTACTGTCGCGGTGGCGATTGATGCGAGTAAAGGGGCTGCTGATATTGCCACGCCGGGTCATGTTTTTCCGCTAAAAGCGCGCAATGGTGGTGTTCTTGTTCGTGCGGGTCATACGGAAGCTGCTGTCGATGTGTCCCGCCTTGCAGGCCTGAACGCATCTGGTGTTATTTGTGAAATCATGAACGAAGACGGCACCATGTCGCGCTTGCCTGAGTTGGTGAGTTTCGCGCAAAAGCATGGGCTGAAGATAGGCACGATCAGCGATTTGATTGCGTACCGGAGACGGCATGACAACCTTGTTAAAGTCCGTTCCGAGGAAACCATAACCTCTGAGTTCGGCGGTGAATGGTCGATGCGCATTTATGCCGATGAGACCCAAGGCGCGGAGCATATCGTCATGATAAAAGGTGATATTTCTGGCGATACGCCTGTTTTGACGCGCATGCACGCGATGGACCCTATGCAAGACGTCATTGGCACTGGCCCAAAAGGGCGCGCTGCTGAGTTTGGTCACGCGATGGAGGCTGTCGCAGTGGAGGGTCGCGGTGTCGTTGTGCTTTTGCGCGATACCGCAATGAAGCTCGACGCGGATCATGATGCATCGCCGCAAACGCTGCGCCAATATGGTCTGGGTGCACAAATCCTTAGCTCTTTAGGGTTAAGTAAGCTGGAATTGCTGACCAATTCGCCATCCCCCAAAGTCGTGGGTCTTGAAGCTTATGGTCTGGAAATAGTTGGAACCCGCAAAATCTCGGAGCTTGGTTAATGGCTGGACATGAACAACACTACATTCTGCCGCGCGCAGAGTTCGACAAGCCTGTAAAGTTGCTCATTGTTGTGTCGCCTTACTACAAGGACATCGCGGATAATATGGTCGCGGGTGCTGTCGCTGAGATTGAGGCGGCAGGCGGCACGTATGAGACTATCGAGGTGCCCGGTGCCTTGGAAATCCCAACGGCTGTGGGCATCGCCGAACGTCTCAGCAATTTTGATGGCTACGTCGCGCTGGGCTGCGTCATTCGCGGGGAAACCACGCATTATGATACGGTCTGCAACGACAGTTCTCGCGCCTTGCAGTTGCTCGGCTTGCAAGGTCTGTGCATCGGGAACGGTATCTTAACGGTCGAAAATCGCACCCAAGCTGAAGTACGTGCCGATCCTGCGGATCAAAACAAAGGTGGCGGCGCGGCCGCTGCGGCCTTGCATCTGATTGCGCTCGCTCGTAAGTGGGGCGGCCAGCGTAAGGGCATCGGGTTCAAACCTGCTGCAGATGAATATCAGATCGCTGGGTTTGGCAAAGGAAGCGACCTCGCATGAGCACTGAATTATCTGGCAACGCCAAACGCAAAATGAAGTCCGCCGCACGCTTTTACGCAGTGCAGGCGCTGTACCAGATGGAAGTGTCGGGCCAGACGACAGACAGCATCATTTCCGAGTTCCTCGATCACCGTTTCGGCGCGATATATGAGGATATGGAATTTGTTGAGGGCGATGTGGATTTATTCCGCGAACTCGTTGAAAACGCAGTAAATCACCAAGCCAAGATCGACCAACTTACGGATCGCGCTTTGGTTGCCAAATGGCCTATCGCGCGCATTGATCCGACTTTGCGCGGACTTTTTCGCGCGGCGGGCGCTGAATTCGTTGCAAGCGATACGCCGCCCAAAGTTGTGATCAAAGAGTTCGTCGATATCGCTGCGGCCTTCTTTCCCGAAGGAAAAGAAAGCCGCTTTGTGAACGCTGTACTTGATCACGTGGCACGCGAAGCGAAGCCAGATCAGTTTTAAGCCTATTTGATCGCGATCATTGTGACGCGGCCTTTGCCTTTGTCACGTGTGAGGCGCAGGTTTTTGCCGTTCCACTCTGCCAGCTGACAATTTGTGCCAGTCTCTTTGCCCGAAATGATCAAATTCCGGCAGTAGTACCCATTTTGCCATGCCCAAGCGCCGTGGTATTTCCCTTGCTTTTTAAGTTTTCCGCTGGTTTTACCGTCGGCTTTGATCACGGCATTGCCACCTTCAAAATTGAGCGTTTTGCCGATGACCAGCGTTTCAAAATCAGCTGCTTTCTTGATGCGCTTAAATCCATCAGCATATGCCATCGTTGTGGTGAGCAAAGTGGCCGCCAAGACAGATGTAATTATCGTTTTCATACTGTTCTCCAGTTCAGGTCAAAGTTTTCATAAGGTTAGATGGAGTAATGGTACAGAATAGAAAAACGCGACGTCTATTATATATACTTATATGGGGGCGAGCTTTGTGATTGCGTTAAGCGCGGTGCCAACTGCGTCACTTGCTAAAAGGGGCGCAACACCGTCCAAGCGGTTCCGGATGGGCAAATTGTCAGTGACCTGCCCCCCGAAACTTCCCTCAGTTTAATGTAGAGTTTGCTCAACCATCG
>NZ_MLCB01000064.1 GCF_001890925.1 Planktotalea frisia | reverse complement strand
GTGCCGATGTTGACGTGCGGTTTATTGCGTTCAAACTTTTCCTTGCCCATGGTGGAGCCTCACAGATTAGGGGGTTCAAAGCGAACCCGTATTACTCTGCCGCGCACATATTGGCTTCGTGAAAAGAAATCAAGCGTCAGTTCGTCGCCACTTCGTCCACTGCGGTTTCGAGGGTCTCTTCGACGACTGCCTTTGTCTCTTCCACTGTTTCTTCTACGTCCGCGACACTTTCTTCGCTCGTCTCTTCTGGCGTTTCCTCAGCGATTGCAGGCGTTGTATCACCACGTTGTTTAAACCACTTTTCCTGACGATGTTGACGCGTGATCCAACGCTGAATCAGCTTTGCAGCGTTCTCAGACAGTGCCAGCATTTGCTCGTCCGCCGTTTTCGTAAGACCAGAGCCAATCACAGAATCGCCATCGAGATTTTCCAACACAGTAATCTGCTCTGGCTCTTCGTTAAGTTTTACGCCCGCCGCATCGTCCCAAACTGTCAGCTTTAAGATCAACGCAGATTTTGGAGACAGAAGTATAGGGATACCCGGTTGAGCAAGAACGTATCCTTCTAGTGAAACACCAAAATGATAGAGCTGTTCGCCCTCATACCGCGAAAAGCGGTCGCCAATTGCTTTGGTAACTGACGCGATCCAATCCTCATCAGAAGCTTCTCGTGATGCAGGACCCATAACCAGATTGGGTGCAACAACGACGTTATGACCAAGTGCAAATTCACCAATCGGCGCTGGCTTGCCAGAGATATCGTCGATGTTCTCGCAAGCGGCTAGAAACGCAGCAGCGAGCAGAATGATAAAGAATCGAAACATGAAGAACCCCTTTGGCAGCCGCGCAGTGCTAGCGCAGCGCGCACGCAAGTTCAATCAATCCGCTAATTAAAGCGATTGTCGCGCGGGAAACCGCGTGGTGCCATGCGGCCAGAGCCAGCACGCTTGCCCAGCCATTCGGCCAATTCCAGCTCTGTGCGCGTACGACCTGCAGGATCGAGCCACGACAAACCCTCTGCCATTGTGAAAGTCGTCACATCCGACATGCCGCCATCTTTGTACTTTTGCAAACGCACGCCCTTGCCCCGACCCATTTCAGGCAGCTCATCCAGCAGGAATACAAGAACTTTTCGATTCTCACCCACGACAGCCACACTATCGCCACCAACCGGTTTACAGACCCGCGCACGCGTGTCGCCGCGTACGTTCAGCACCTGTTTGCCAGAGCGCGTTTGCGCAACGACATCATCCTCAGGCACCACAAAGCCGTCCCCCGCAGAGGAGGCAACAAGCAGCTTGCGGCCCGCTTTGTGGATAAAGAGATCGACAATCTCGGCCTCATTGGGCAGATCAACAATCAAGCGAAGCGGTTCGCCCATGCCGCGCCCACCAGGAAGGTTGGCCGCGGAAACGGTGTAGAAACGTCCATTTGAGCCGAATGCGAGCAAGCGATCTGTGGTTTCCGCATGAAACACAAAACGCGGACCATCGCCGTCTTTGAACTTCAATTCGCGCGTCAAATCAATGTGACCCGTCATCGCGCGGATCCAGCCCATTTCAGAGCAAACAACTGTGATCGGCTCACGATCTATCATTGCCTCTAACGGAACCTCTTCGACTTCGCCGGCTTCGGCGAAGACAGAGCGGCGCGCGCCAGCGGGATGATCTTTACCAAACTGCTTTTTGGTTTCGCGGATTTGCTCTGCAATGCGGTTCCACTGCAGATCACCGCTGTTCAGCAAGTCGTCGAGACCTGCGCGCTCTTCCATCAGCGCATCGCGCTCGCGCTTCAGCTCCATCTCTTCAAGGCGACGCAAAGAGCGCAGGCGCATGTTGAGAATGGCTTCCGCTTGAACTTCCGTCAGCTCACCTTCGCCTTCAGGCGGGCCAACGTAGTCTTTCTCGCTCATCGCGCGCACAAATGTACGGCCCCAATCTTCACGCATTAGCGCAGCTTTGGGATCGTCATCATAGCGGATGATATCAATCACGCGGTCCAGATTGAGGAAGGCAATAATCAAGCCCTCTAAGACCTCAAGACGGTGGTCAATCTTTTCCATGCGGTAGGTGGAACGGCGGATCAACACATCGCGGCGATGATCAAGGAAGGCACGCAGCACTTCCTTCATTGAGCAAACTTTTGGCGTTAAACCGTCGATCAGCACGTTCATGTTAAGAGAGAAACGCACTTCAAGATCGGAACTGCGATAAAGCATGTTCATCAAAATCTCGGGCTCAACATTCTTGGAGCGTGGTTCAAGCACAATGCGCACATCTTCCGCACTCTCGTCGCGGATATCGCCAAGGATCGGGATTTTCTTGTTCTGGATCAGCTCCGCGATCTTTTCGATCAGCTTGGATTTCTGAACCTGATAGGGAATTTCGGTGACAACAACCTGCCATTGTCCACGCCCAAGGTCTTCAACCTCATACTTACAGCGAAGACGGAACGAGCCGCGACCTGTGCGATAGGCTTCGACGATATTTTCCCTAGGCTCAACAATTGTACCGCCCGTCGGAAAGTCTGGACCCGGAACAAAGTTCATCAACGTCTCATCGCGCGCATCGGGCGTTTTGATCAAATGCAGGCACGCGTCACACAGCTCGGCAATGTTATGCGGCGGGATGTTCGTCGCCATACCCACAGCGATACCGCTAGAGCCATTTGCCAATAGGTTCGGGAAGCTCGCAGGCATGACCACAGGCTCTGTAAGCGTGCCATCATAATTTTCGCGAAAATCAACAGCATTTTCAGCGAGACCTTCGATCAACGCTTCGGCGGCAGACGTCATGCGCGCTTCAGTGTAGCGCGCAGCCGCAGGGTTATCGCCGTCGATGTTGCCGAAGTTACCCTGCCCGTCCACAAGCGGATATCGAACGTTGAAGTCCTGCGCGAGACGCGCCATCGCATCGTAGATGGCAGCATCACCATGCGGGTGATAATTGCCCATCACGTCGCCAGAAATCTTCGCGGACTTACGAAACCCACCAGTTGAAGAGAGTTTGAGCTCGCGCATCGCAAAAAGAATGCGGCGATGAACAGGTTTCAAACCGTCGCGCGCATCGGGCAAAGCACGGTGCATAATCGTTGAGAGCGCGTAGGTCAGATAGCGGTCACCAAGAGCGCGGCGCAAAGGCTCACTCAGGTCTGGGACCAACGGATCAATGTTTTTGGTATCGTCGCTCATAGAAGTGCTTCTAGCCGTCCCGATTCACAGCGGCAAGATGCGAAGCGCTTCAAGAATGTGGATTTGTATTCGTGCAACGGGGAAACAATTTATTTTTTAACCCCTCACACGGGTTTGGAATCAGGTATAAGGATACCCAACAGGCGTGTGAAGCGCCGGGTATGTTTCCGGGGGGATCATGGGTAAGATCATTGTCATCACATTCGCATTTATGGCGTTTGCGTTTTATGAGTTAAGTGGCGGCTGCGAATTCGTTGCTATTGCAGATGAAAAGCGCGCAGCGCTCGCGATTGAACAGGCCGAAGAACAACGGCTGATTGCACAGACCAAAGCCGAGCGTCTCAAGACGCAGCCAGAAGCACAAGTCGTGCTTGCCAGTGCAACAGTTTCAACTTCGGGTACAGTTGTTCAAGAGAACGCTGCCACAACCCCTTTAGTTGAAGAAGAAAAAATCGAAGCTGTGACCGAGGTCGCCGCAGTCTTGGAGACCGTGGTCGAAGAAGAACCCGCCGCAGATATGCGCAAGGTCACAGCCGCACGCGTGAACATGCGTCAGGGTCCGGGCCAGAACTTTAGCGTCGTCGCAAAGCTGAACAACGGCGATGAAGTCGAAATTTTACAAGATCCCGGCGATGGTTGGGTCAAGTTGAAAGTCATGGATAGTGGCCGTATCGGCTGGATGGCTGATTTCTTGCTCACGGCATCAAACATCTAATTTGCGAACCTCGTTTCGCGTGATAAGCCCGCCCTGATCTTCAGCGGCGGGTTTTTTCATGCAAAAGACAAACACACAGAAAACCATCCTCATCACAGGGTGTTCCAGCGGTATCGGCTATGACGCTGCGCATGGCATGCGCAAAGCCGGATGGCGCGTTTTCGCGTCTTGCCGCAAGCAAGAGGATTGCGCGCGTTTGCAAAGCGAAGGGTTCGAATGCCCGTTGATCGATTACTCCGACGCCGAAACAATCACTTCCGGCCTTGCAAGCGTTCTTGAAGCGACGGGCGGCACACTTGATGCGGTTTTTAACAATGGGGCCTACGCCCTGCCCGGTGCGGTGGAGGATTTGCCGCGTGATGGCCTTCGCGAGATTTTCGAATGCAATCTGTTTGGTGTTCATGATCTAACACGCGCGGTAATCCCAGTGATGCGGGCGCAGGGGCATGGGCGGATAATCAATTGTTCGTCTGTATTAGGCATCGTCACCATGAAGTGGCGCGGAGCTTATTCTGCGACGAAATTCGCAATGGAAGGTCTTAGCGATACTTTGCGCATAGAAATGCGCGATACGGACATTGAGATCATTTTGATCGAACCTGGCCCAGTGACGTCCGACATTCGCGTCAATTCCATCCCGCATTTTGAACGTTGGATCGACTGGAAGAACTCCGCACGCCGCGACCAGTATGAAAGCGCGCTCATCGACCGCCTCTATACCAGTTCCGGCCCTGATCCGTTTGAACTGCCCGCAAGTGCGGTCACGCAAAAACTGCTCCATGCTTGCATCGCCGCGCGTCCTAAGCCACGCTATTATGTGACCAAAGCGACCTATATCATGGGTACCCTCAGACGTCTGTTCAGCACACGTATGCTCGATTGGTTCGTTTCAAAAGCATAAAGCACTCGCTTTTTGCGGCTACACCCCTAGATAGACATCAAAGCCAGTGAGGACTGAATATGGCAAGTGATCCGCTCTTTATTATCATGATCATCGCAATGCTCGCGGTTGTCGGCATTCTTATGGTCGGCATCGGTGGATTTGCGAAAGGCGGCGAATTTAATCGCAAGCACGCCAACCGCATCATGCGGTACCGCATCTACGCGCAATTCGTGGCGGTTATTCTGATCCTCGCAGTCGTATACTTTACAAGGGGTTAAACCATGGTCGTTCTCAATAAAATCTACACAAAGACTGGCGATGCTGGTGAAACAGCGCTTGGCAATGGCGCGCGCGTCGCCAAGCATTCCATGCGCGTAAACGCCTATGGTACAGTGGATGAAACCAACGCCACCGTGGGCCTTGCGCGTCAGCACGCGAGCGGTGATATGGATGCAATGCTGGGTATGATCCAGAACGATCTATTCGATCTTGGTGCTGATCTGTGTCGCCCTGACATGGAGAAAGACAAAGACGCCGAATATGCGCCACTGCGGATGACAGACACACAGGTTGCCCGACTAGAAAGCGAGATCGACGTGATGAACGCCGATCTTGAGCCGCTGCGTAGCTTTATTTTGCCAGGTGGCTCTGCGCTGGCGGCACAAATGCATCTGTGCCGTACGGTCTCGCGCCGTGCAGAACGGTTGTCGGTCGAACTTGCCACGACGGAATCGGTCAACCCTGCGGCAGTGAAATATTTGAACCGGCTCTCTGATTGGTTCTTTGTCGCAGGTCGTGTTGTCAACAATGGCGGCAAAGACGACGTTCTTTGGGTTCCCGGGGCAAACCGTTAACCCGTTTTCGTCCTTACTGATTGACTTCATGAAAAAATCAGCCATTTTTTCACAAACGCGACGTCATGCCTTAAGAGCGCGTCGGTTTTGGTCTGTTGATTCTTCGCACACCTGCGTATTCAGGCCGTGTAATTTTGCGCCTCGGCGCATCCAAAAGGGAGCTTCCGCCAATGAAGGTCATCGTACCTGTCAAACGCGTGATTGATTATAACGTGAAAGTTCGCGTCAAAGCGGATGGAAGCGGTGTTGATCTCGCCAACGTGAAAATGTCCATGAACCCGTTCGACGAGATTGCTGTCGAACAGGCGATCCGCCTCAAAGAGGCTGGCAAAGCGGACGAAGTGATCGCAGTTTCTGTCGGCGTGAAGCAGGCGCAGGAAACTTTGCGCACTGCTTTGGCGATGGGCGCAGATCGCGCTATCCTCGTGATTGCATCAGATGACGTTCACACAGATATCGAGCCGCTTACAGTTGCGAAAATCCTCAAGGGGATTATCGACGAAGAGCAGCCGGGCCTCGTACTTTGCGGCAAGCAAGCGATCGACAATGACATGAACGCAACGGGCCAGATGCTCTCTGCTCTTATGGGTTGGTCACAAGCGACATTCGCCTCCGAGCTCGACATCGACGGCGACAGCGCAACAGTGACGCGCGAAGTTGACGGCGGCTTGCAGACAATCAAAGTAAACATGCCGACGGTTGTCACAGTTGATTTGCGTTTGAACGAGCCACGTTATGCATCCCTGCCAAACATCATGAAGGCTAAGAAAAAGCCTTTGGATGAAAAGACGGCAGCGGATTACGGCGTCGATGCATCGCCACGCTTGGAAATCGTAAACACGGTTGAGCCAGCGGCACGTGCAGCAGGCATTAAGGTCGGTTCTGTTGATGAACTGATCGAGAAACTCAAAGAAGCGGGAGCTGTATAATGGCTGTTCTCTTACTTGCAGAAGTGACCGACGGCGAATTGGCGCTGGACGCGACGGCGAAAGCGGTAACAGCGGCAGGGGCGTTGGGCGATGTAACTGTGCTTGCCACAGGCGCAACCTGCGCTGATGCAGCAGCAGAAGCGGCAAAGATTGACGGCGTTGCAAAAGTGCTCTGCGCCGAAGATCCAATCTACGGCAAGCGTTTGGCAGAGCCGGTCGCAGACTTGATCGTATCGCTTGCGGGCGATTATGAGCACATCGTGGCACCCGCGACGACAGATGCCAAAAACATCATGCCCCGCGTTGCGGCCTTGCTTGATGTGATGGTGATGTCTGATGTGACGGCTGTTGTTGACGGCTCCACGTTTGAGCGTCCAATCTACGCGGGCAACGCCATGCAAACGGTTAAATCATCTGACGCCAAGAAGGTTATTACCTTCCGTGGCGCGACGTTTGATGCGGCCGGCATGGGCGGTTCTGCGTCTGTCGAAAACATCGGTGCGGCGGCTGATCCAGCGCTTAGCTCTTGGGTCGAAGACAAGGTCGCAACATCTGATCGTCCAGAACTCACATCTGCGGGTGTGGTTGTCTCTGGTGGTCGCGGTGTTGGCTCTGAGGATGATTTCAAAATCATCGAAGCGCTAGCTGACAAGCTGAACGCAGCCGTTGGCGCATCACGCGCGGCGGTTGATAGCGGTTACGCACCAAACGACTGGCAGGTTGGTCAAACTGGCAAAGTCGTGGCCCCTGATCTTTATGTGGCTGTTGGTATATCCGGTGCGATCCAGCACTTGGCAGGTATGAAAGACTCAAAGATCATCGTTGCGATCAACAAAGACGAAGAAGCGCCAATCTTCCAAGTCGCTGACTTTGGTCTTGTTGCTGATCTCTTCGATGCAGTTCCAGATCTGACGTCTAAGCTCTGAGCTTTTGATCTCTGAAAATAGCGAAGGCCCGCGAATCCCACGCGGGCCTTTTGCGTTTCTACCGCATCATTTGTTCACTGATCTCTTGCAACGCTTGCGCCGCTTGCGCATGTGCGATGGGCCCCATGACTTGCTGAATTGCCTCCGGGCTCATCAAAGTGCCGCGCAATGCATTGGCATCCCTCTCTACCGCCTGAGGACCCGGCACACATTCTACATAAGCTGACGCTTTACCGCGCAACTGCGCAATCATTTTTGCGTCAATCAACATAGGATCTTTCGGATTGCGTACAGCGTTCTTTGGTGGGCGAACCGAGCCGAACCAAAGCAAAATCGTCTTTTCGCCAAGTTGTTCAAGCAGCTCTGCCATGCTTGTCAGCCACTTCTTTTGCAGCTCATCACACAACATTCGATAGCGCTTTTTTGAACATCCATGCAGCGCTGTGAGCATCGCCTTGGTGAAATGAAACTCCGCAAAATCGATCTCTGGGAACATCCGTTTCAACGGCTCACGCGGGGCAACAAAGCGATCATTGCGACGCGGGTGGACTTTGAAATAATGATTCGTCTGATTAAGAGCGCCTATCACTTGGACAATGCGCAAATCTGCTTTTTTCGCTGTTTCCATAACGAATTTATCGCCAAGAATTGCATCAACACCCCCGTTGATCATCCCCAAATTCATCGGTTTTGCAGGCAAAAACTCTGCCAACAGCTTGGGAAATGGGTCTTCAACGAATTTCCCAAATGTTTCCGTCGCACCCAAAAACGCAATGTAGCGCTGTCCAATATCCGTTTTCGGTCCACGAAATGTAATGCGCGATCCATCATAGTTGCATAGCTCATAGTCTATACGATTGAGGCCTTTGCTATCATAGCTCATGCCAATCACCCCTTTATTCACCCAAAGTTAAAATCGCTCAAATCCCTAAACAAATTACTAAACAGTAAACTTAAGACAAACTGGAACGAGTGACCCTTGCGGACGTCTTAACCAAAAGCCTACTATCACCCTATAATTCGCGCAGGAGTGGCACATGGATATCAAACACATAGGAGTCGTTGGCGCAGGCCAGATGGGCAACGGGATCGCACATGTGATGGCCCTCGCAGGCTACGACGTTTTACTCAATGATATCAATGGTGAAGCCCTCGAAGCAGCAATTGCGCGCATCGACAAAAACATAGAACGCCAGGTTTCAAAAGGCGCCGTTAGCGTCCTCGAAAAAGCCGAAGCAATGGCGCGCATCAGCACAACAGTCACGTTAACCGACCTAGGCCCGTGCGATTTAATCATCGAAGCGGCGACAGAGCGCGAAGAAATAAAGCATCAAATTTTCGCAACTCTTTTGCCCCATCTGGCTGAGCATACGATTCTGACGTCGAATACATCTTCGATCTCCATCACACGACTCGCAGCCAAGACCGACCGCCCTGAGCGCTTTATGGGTTTCCACTTCATGAACCCCGTCCCTTTGATGCAGCTCGTTGAGCTTATTCGCGGGATTGCGACGGACCAGCCGACCTATGATGCCTGTCTCGCGGTGGTTGAACGCCTGAACAAAACTGCGGCCTCAGCTGAAGATTTCCCAGCTTTCATCGTTAATCGCATCTTGATGCCGATGATCAACGAAGCGGTCTACACGCTTTATGAAGGCGTGGGCTCCGTTCATTCCATCGACCAATCCTTAAAACTTGGTGCAAATCACCCGATGGGTCCGCTCGAATTGGCCGATTTTATTGGGCTCGATACCTGCCTCGCGATCATGAACGTTTTGCATGACGGCTTGGCTGACACCAAATACCGCCCATGCCCTTTGCTCACCAAATACGTAGAAGCAGGCTGGCTAGGGCGCAAAACGAAGCGCGGGTTTTATGATTATCGCGGTGATGTGCCTGTTCCAACACGTTAATCGCGGCTACTTCTTACCAAGGCTCATCGTTTGCTCACGCAGCCACGCCATGAAGCCACGTGGATTGCCGGACCATTTTTTGATCTCGTCAGCATCAAAGGGCGCGCCAACAACAGGCTTTTGCGGCTTACCGCAAGCGTGCATCACCTCATGAATGAGCAAACCTTGACGCAAGGTCGCAGAAAGGCGGTTGGCAATCTGGTAGGTCCGACTGTTTTGACCAGGGAAGTGGACTGGCACCACAGTCGCACCTGAACGGTGTATCATCTTCGCAGTAAACGGGTTCCACTGCTTTTCAATCGCGGGACCAAACCAAGTTTGCGAACATGCAACAACACCAGATGGAAACAGCACCAGCACACCATCATTGGCAAGATGATCCATCGCAAGGCGACGCATCTCAAGGCTTTGCTCGCGCGCGTCTTCTTCGTGCGGAAATGGCACTGGGATCATAAATTCTTCGATCTCGCTCACACCCGTCAAAAGCGAGCGTGTGAGAATGCGATAATCCGTACGTACGCGACCAATCAGTTCGGCCAAAATCATGCCATCCACCAGACCATGCGGGTGGTTCGCCACAATAATCACAGGGCCAGTCTTGGGAATATGCGCAATTTGTTCATCTGGTGTGAGCAGCTCAATCCCCATATGATAGAGCGCCTGAGACCAGAACACTTGACCCTCTGCAGCACCATCTCGCTCAAAACGGCGGACCAAACGAATGAGAGGGATTTTTCCGGTCAACCACTCCATCACGCGGATCGTGTTAGCTTTACATGGGTTTGTGAACGTATTTGCGTAGGACAGCTTGCGCTTGTCATAGGTCGCAGGTTCGCTCGCTCCGGCGTCGGGCGTCGTCATTACTGCGGGTCTCTGCGCTCTCTCAACCATAGCTTTGGCCAGTTCCTTGTCATTTCAATCCCAGCAGAACTCTCCGTTTCTACTACACGTCTTCGCCGAATCTGTCCGACACCAACGCTTCCAATGCATCAGCCAATGCGATCGCGTCAGGTCCACGCGTCTCTACGTTGATACTTGTTCCTTTGGAAGCTGCCAACATCAAAAGCCCCATAATACTGTCACCCGTTGCGTTCATCCCCTCGCGACTGACATCTGCGCTTGCTTCAAACCCTTCCGTCACTTCAACAAATTTGGCCGACGCACGCGCGTGCAAGCCCTTTTCATTGATGATATTTAGAGTGCGTTGAACGGTCTCAGACATGAAAATAATACCTTTAATTCAAACGTTTGAATAGTTTTGACTATCAATATATTTGCGCCCCGCATCTAGAGACAAACGCACAGCTTCAGCAAGCGGCAGGTCTCTGGACTTAGCGAGTTTCACCAACATCGGCAGATTTGCGCCATAAAGAATACGTCGCCCACTCACACGGCAAGCCCGCAAAGACAAGTTCGAGGGCGAGCCACCAAAAAGATCAGTGACCATGACAACACCTGCGCCAGCATCCACCGATTCCGCCGCCGCACAGATTTCGGCCTCTTTCACAGTGCGATCGTGATCTGGCAAAATAGCAATCGCTTCGATGCCGCTTTGCGCGCCCACCACATGCTCAATCGCTGCGCGATACTCCCGCGCAAGCCCACCATGAGCAACGATCACAATTCCAATCACTGAAGCACCTTGCCGATCTTTCCTAGTTGCAAGTGAGTCATAGAGCACTGCCAAATTCGCGCTGCAATTCCCTATGCCTACATGACACTTGCCACCCCGTTTGTGCAAGCATCTGCGACGTTGCTTCCGTTAAGGTAACTGAGCGATGCCGCCCGCCGGTGCATCCGAATGCAATCGTGAAATGCGACTTACCTTCTTCTTGGTAAGCAGGCAGCAGCGTGTCACAGAGATCTTTGATGTGCTGAAAAAAGGCGGGGTAGCGCAGGTCTTGGGACACATATTCGGCAACAGCCGGATCAAGACCGGTCATTAGGCGCAGCTCTGGCTCCCAATGCGGATTACGCAAAAAACGGCAATCCAGCACCATATCGGCAGAGCGCGGCAGACCCCGTTTATAAGAAAAGGAATGCAGCGAAACCGAGAGTTTTTGCTCAATTTCGAGCGAGAAAAGCCGTGATACTTCAGCGCGCATGTCGTGTGGACTAAGTTCAGTGCTATCAATCAATATGCTCGCACGCTGACGTATGCTTTCCAACATCTGCTTTTCGCGCGCTATGCCACGCAAGGGATCATCCGCGCCAGCCATAGGATGCCGGCGACGTGTTTCAGAGAAGCGGCGCAGCAAAACGTTGTCCGAGCAGTCAATGAAAAGCACATCAAAATCATATGCTCTGCGCGCGCTCAATTCTTCAATCGCGTCCATTAACGCAGCAGTTGAAAACTCTCGATTGCGCGTATCTAACCCCAATGCGAGAGGTTTTTCATGAGCAGGCCCCTGCATCAAACGCGGCAAAAGCGACAACGGTAGGTTATCGATTGCCTCATAACCAAGGTCTTCCAGCGCATTGATCGCAGTAGAGCGACCCGCGCCAGAGGGCCCGGTCACAAGAATGAGCCGTTGTTTTACAGGGCTAATCGATAGGTCTGCGCTCATTAAATGGGATCTCACTCAAACTCGAAGCAGCTTTGAACCTTTAAGGTATTGCAAAAGGGCGAAAGGCAAAACACCAATGTCGGCTTTGTGAAAAAAAGGGAGCGTGACACCGCAAAGCGTAGTTGTTTTATGTTCCGGCAGGCGCTTTTGTTCTGTCTGGTCTAGGTCCACGACACAAACAATCACAGCGTTTACGATAAATGGTGTCTGCAAAATTCCAAATCCACGCGCTTCGATTTGGCCTTGGATCGCTAAGGGGCAACGTGCGACGAGTTGATCCCCTTGCTTGTGCAATTCAGTGCGATCGTCGGCGACAAGATCGCAACCAAGCGCCATCAAATGTAACGCCAGACTAGTTTTACCTGACCCCGGTTTGCCAATAATCATGACGCCGCTACCAGCCCATGCAACTACTGTTGCATGGTGCTGAATTTTTGCGTCATCAAGCATTAGGTTTAGATAGGAAGGCCAACAACGAAACGCGCACCAAGTGGCTCAGACGTTACGTCAGCGGCTGTCGGGCGGATATTTTCAGCCCAAATGACACCGCCATGCGCTTCAACGATTTGCTTAGAAATCGCGAGGCCAAGGCCGGAATTATTGCCAAATTGTCCCTCTGGACGCTCAGAATAAAACCGCTTGAACACTTTGCTCAAAGCCTGCTCTGGAATGCCCGGCCCTGTGTCTT
Source organism: Planktotalea frisia (assembly GCF_001890925.1). Classification (GTDB taxonomy): domain Bacteria; phylum Pseudomonadota; class Alphaproteobacteria; order Rhodobacterales; family Rhodobacteraceae; genus Planktotalea; species Planktotalea frisia. The sequence continues at coordinate 39,605 of NZ_MLCB01000064.1, read as the reverse complement.
CGACAACGACGAGCACACGGTTTTCCCGCTGGCGCGCCCAAACGCGGATTGCATCACCTTCTTCACAGAAACTCGTCGCGTTCGTGATCAGATTGACAAAGACCTGCGCAAGACGTCCTTCCAGACCAGAAATCATGATCGGCTCAGAAGGCAAATCAGCGATAAATTCGATGCCGTCGTCACTGGCTTGCTGACCCAAATACTCTGTCAAATTGCCAACCATATGGAGCAAATCAAAGCGTTCTTCTTCTTCTTTCACCAACTCACTATCAAGACGCGACGCATTGGATATGTCGCTCACGAGGCGGTCCAAACGACGCACGTCATGTTCAATCACTTGCAACAGTTTTTCGCGTTGATCTTCGCGCTTGGCAACACGCATCGTTCCGACAGCGGACCGTAAAGACGCCAAAGGGTTTTTGATTTCGTGCGCAACATCTGCTGCAAACTGTTCGTTGCTATCGATGCGATCATAAAGCGCTGCAACCATGCCCCTGAGCGCACCAGAAAGACGGCCAATTTCGTCGGGACGTGCCGTCAAATCGGGAATACGGATCCGGGATGGGCTCACTTTGCCACTATGATTGCGGCGCCCAACTTCAGCAGCCATCGCGAGGTCAGAGAGCGGGTTAGAAATTGTCGACGCAAGGACCAAGCTCAATCCGATAGAGACAAGAGTAGCGATAAGGAACATTTGCAGGACGCGCTCGCGCTCGCTTTTCACCAACATGTCAATTTCGCCTGACGCACTTGCAAGCGCCACCACACCAACGCTTTGACCCGCAGTCATAATCGGGGTCGTTACAATGAAAATTGCGCCGCCTTCGGGGTTCAACCCTTTACCAACGACTGTTTCACCGCTGGCAGATTTGCCCACAAGATCACGTAACTGTTCTTCTAGCGGGGGAATTTGAACAGGTGTGTCACTTATGAATGGCGATGTAGTAAGAGACCAAAACTTTGACAACGCATCGACGATGAGCGTTTTACTCTGACTTTCACCCAGTTCCGTACCTAGGTTCGCAGTGCTGCCAGTTGCATTCGCAACGAGCCCGCCTTCAGAGCCAAAAACAAAAACTTGGACAGAATTTCGTAAATCGAGCGCTGCCAAGGTCGCTGAAATCTGCTCGTCTGCAGCAGCCAAGGTTTGGCCATCGCTCATTTCTATTTGTGCTTCGAAAACATCTGCGACCAGCTCTACTTCGCCAACCAATGAGGCTGCGCGCTGTGAAGCAAGACTGTCACGCGATGAGTTCAGGTAGAGGATACCTGCCACCAAGATATTCAAAGCTATCAGGTTAAAGGTAATGATTTTCCGCGTCAGCGCACTCCGCTTGAGCGAAAAAAACCCACGGCGATTACGCTGGTCACGCACCTCTTTGTCAACGGTGCTGTCCGGAGAGACCCAATCGTCGCCCAGAACTACATCGACTTCTTGACGTGCGCGTGGCGCGCGCGCCGACGTTATGCGTTCTGCGAGGGCCATTACTCTTCGTTGTACCTGTAACCGATGCCGTAGAGCGTTTCGATTGCCGAAAACTCTGTGTCTACGGTACGCATCTTTTTGCGCAGACGCTTGATGTGGCTATCGATGGTGCGGTCATCCACGTAAACTTGATCGTCATAAGCGACATCCATCAACTGATCGCGGCTTTTCACAAAACCAGGGCGTTGAGCAAGCGCTTGGAGCAACAAGAATTCTGTCACGGTCAACGTAACATCCTTGCCCTTCCACTTCACTACATGGCGCAATGGATCCATCGTCAGATCACCGCGCTCAATGACTTTGTTTTCGTCAGTTTCCGCAACAACGACACCTGCTTCTGCATCTTGGCGACGCAACAAGGCACGAATACGCTCGACCAGCAAACGTTGAGAGAAAGGCTTTTTGACGTAGTCATCTGCACCCATACGCAGACCCAAGACTTCGTCAATCTCATCATCTTTGGAGGTCAGAAAGATAACCGGCATTGACGTTTTCTGGCGCAAGCGTTGAAGCAAGTCCATTCCATCCATGCGCGGCATTTTGATATCAAGAACGGCCATATCAGGCAGCTTGCGATTGAACGCATCTAGCGCTGATTGACCGTCGTTATAGGTTTCAACCTCAAAGCCTTCGGCCTCGAGAGTCATAAAGACCGACGTCAGGATATTCCTGTCGTCGTCCACCAATGCGATTTTGGACATGCCTGCTTCCTTATACTGCTCAATTGCCAGTTTATTTTTTTCACTATGACTCGCGTGTTTCTCGTTTCAGATCAATCCCCAACTGCGAATCAGCTACAGATGCGTGACTTATTTGGCACCTAAAACCCTTATTTTCTGCTGAACAACATAGATTTTGTATCTTCAATTTTAAGCAACCCCACCAGATGTAGACATGATTGCGCTAAACTCATGTTGGTTGCGCTAACTGTGCCAAAGCGTCCTGTTCACGCGTGAAATCATCATGTTAAGAGGAAATACCACGACATGTTTCGATCGTGATCAGCCGTCCACCGCGCAAGTGGCAGGCTGCAAACTAAAATAGGCCGCAAACGCATGGCCACAGGAGTTTAATATGACAACTGGACGGGTGAACCCTTCTTTCAAGCTCGAAGATCAAGGCATCACGGAGCTTGGGTCAGTCTATTATAATCTGATGGAGCCTGCGTTAATCCAAGCCGCCCTTGAAAAGGGCGAAGGTGAGCTCGGCAATGGCGGTGCGTTTCTTGTAACCACAGGCAAGTTCACAGGCCGCTCTCCAAAAGACAAACACGTGGTTAAAACACCCGATGTTGTCGACACGATCTGGTGGGAAAACAACGCAGAGATGAGCCCTGAAGGTTTCGAAGCGCTGCACGCGGATATGCTAAAGCACATGAAGGGTCGCGACTATTTCGTACAAGACCTTGTTGGCGGCGCCGATCCAAAGCACGCGATTGATGTGCGTGTTGTGACCGAACTTGCTTGGCACGGTTTGTTCATCCGCACGATGCTGCGCCGTCCTGAGCGCGACGCGCTTGATGATTTCACCGCTGATTTCACCGTCATCAACTGCCCAAGCTTCCTCGCAGATCCCAAGCGTCATAATTGTCGCTCTGAGACGGTGATCGCGATGAACTTCGAGAAGAAACTCATCCTGATCGGCGGCACGGAATACGCGGGCGAGAACAAAAAATCTGTCTTCTCGTTGCTAAACTACTTGCTGCCGGACAAAGGCATCATGCCGATGCATTGCTCTGCGAACCACGCCAATGGCAACCCGGTTGATACGGCAGTTTTCTTTGGCCTATCCGGGACAGGCAAAACGACGCTTTCCGCTGATCCTGCGCGCACGCTGATCGGCGATGACGAGCATGGCTGGTCTGATCGTGGCACGTTCAACTTTGAGGGCGGTTGCTACGCCAAAACTATCAACCTTAGCCCAGAGGCCGAACCGGAAATCTACGAAACCACAACGAAGTTCGGCACAGTGATCGAGAACATGGTCTATGACCCAGAAACCAAAGAGCTGGATTTCGAGGACGATAGCCTGACTGCGAACATGCGCTGCGCGTATCCGCTGCACTACATCTCTAACGCGTCCAAGACAGCGCTTGGCGGCCACCCCAAGAACATCATCATGCTGACCTGCGATGCATTCGGTGTTTTGCCCCCCATTTCGCGTCTCACACCTGCGCAGGCGATGTATCACTTCTTGTCTGGTTTCACCTCCAAAGTTGCAGGCACAGAGCGCGGCGTGACCGAGCCTGAGCCGACGTTCTCCACTTGCTTTGGTGCGCCCTTCATGCCGCGTCGCCCAGAAGTCTATGGCAACCTGCTCAAAGAAAAGATCGCAGAGCACGGTGCAACGTGCTGGCTTGTGAACACAGGCTGGACAGGCGGCGCATATGGCACAGGATCGCGCATGCCGATCCGTGCGACACGTGCTTTGTTAACAGCTGCACTTGATGGCTCTTTGGCTGATGCGACCTTCCGCAAGGATGCAAACTTTGGGTTTGACGTACCAGTCGCAGCCCCCGGTGTCGCAGAGGTTCTTTTGGATCCGCGCCGCACATGGGACAATCCAGAAGCCTATGATCGCCAAGCCACAAAGCTTGTGAACATGTTTGCGGAAAACTTCCAGCAATACCTTCCCTACATTGATGCGGACGTGAAAGCGGCAGCGATCAGCTAAACCCCTTTCAAATGATCAAAAGCAACGCCTCTGATAACCTCAGGGGCGTTTCTTTTTGTCCAATGCGCATTAAGTAACGTCTTATGAAATGGCTTCTTCTCATGTTATTACTGCCCAGCGCTGCGATCGCGCAGGGATTCGCAGGTCTTGGCACCGATATCGACGGTTTTGCGACACCTGAGCGCGGTCAGGCCCTGACTTTCCCCAAAGACCACGGCGCGCATAATGACTACCGCATCGAATGGTGGTATTTGACCGCAAATCTTGAGGGGCCCGACGGCACGTCCTATGGCCTGCAATGGACATTGTTTCGAAGTGCTTTGACCCCGACTGAGGGCGAGGGCTGGAACAGCGCGCAGCTTTGGATGGGGCACGCCGCCATTACTACGCCCAGCGCGCATTACGTCACAGAGCGTTTAGGGCGCGGCGGAATCGGGCAAGCCGGTGTGAAGGTTGATGAACGTTTCGAGGCTTGGATCGACGACTGGTATTTACGCGGTTCAACTGATTTTAATGAGATGGAGTTGCGCGCTGTTGGGCCAGACTTCGGCTATGATATGACCCTCTCTGCGCAAGGCCCTTTGGTGTTACAAGGAGACGCGGGCTATTCGGTTAAATCAGCCGCTGGCCAAGCAAGCTATTACTACTCGCAACCATTCTATGACATCGCTGGAACCCTCGCCTTGCCAGAGGGGGACATCGCCGTAACGGGCCACGCGTGGTTAGATCGCGAGTGGTCCTCACAACCGCTTGCAAGCGATCAAACGGGATGGGATTGGTTCTCTCTCAGCTTTGACAGCGGCGCTAGGATGATGGGGTTTGTATTGCGCTCCAACGAAACAGCGCCCTACACATCTGCGACGTGGATAGACGCTGACGGCACTGCGACACCTATGCCAAATGGTGCGTTTCAAGCACAGGAAATTAATCGAACTGATGTTGCCGGGCGCAGCGTGCCAACCACTTGGGCCGTGCAACTGCCCGAAAAGGGCGTTGATCTGACTGTAAGTGCGCTCAATCCGCAGGCTTGGATGACCACCTCTGTGCCCTATTGGGAAGGACCGATTACCATCGAAGGGTCCCACGCGGGCACAGGGTATCTCGAAATGACAGGATACGAGTGACATAAACCCTCGCAAGACTGTGACGCTCTGTATGCTGGCCCTGCTCGCGCCTTGGGTGTAGCAAGCGCTCATGAATACTGCATTTCCCCTGACCCGCGACCTCGTCCTGATTGGCGGCGGTCACGCCCACGCACTCGTTTTGAAAATGTGGGCGATGAAGCCGCTTGCCGGCGCGCGCCTGACGGTCATCAATCCAGCACCGAGCGCGCCTTATAGCGGCATGCTTCCCGGCTTTGTGGCCGGACACTACACCAGCGACGAACTCTACATTGACCTCATCCGCATCGCCCGCGCGGCAGGTGCGCGGATTATTTTGGGCAAGGCAGCGCATATTGACCGCGCGAAAAAGCAAGTGATCGTGCCGGATCGTGCACCAATTGGTTATGATGTCTGCTCTATTGATATAGGTATCACCTCGGGCATGCCCGAGCTTGAGGGTTTCACCGAACACGCCGTACCCGCCAAGCCGCTCGATGATTTCGCGCGCATATGGGAAGGGTTTTGCCAAGAGACCGGCCCAGCGCAAGTGGCCGTTCTCGGCGCGGGCGTCGCTGGTGCAGAAGTGGCAATGGCTGCGGCGCATCGTTTGCAGCATTTGGGCCGCGCGGCGGACGTGACGCTGATTGATCGCTCTAAAGCGCTCAGTCGCTTGGGAACACAAGCGCGATCAAAAGTGCTCAAAAGCCTGAATGAGCTAAACGTGACATTGTTGGAGCACGCCAATGTCCTGCGCGTTGAGGCTGATCAAGTCGTCGTCGCGGACCGCGACCCAATCCCTGCGAAAATGACACTAGGTGCGGCAGGAACGCGTGCTTATGAGTGGCTCTCCAACATCGGCCTCGCGATGGAGCAAGGCTACATCAAGGTTTTGCCCTCGCTGCAAAGTGAAACCGACTCAGACATCTTTGCCGTCGGCGATTGCGCGCATCTGACCCACGCCCCCCGTCCTAAGGCTGGTGTGTTCGCCGTGCGCGAAGCGCCGATCCTTTTTCATAACCTGCGCGCCGCTTTGAGTGGCGGGGCGATGCAGAACTACCACCCCCAGTCAGATTACCTGAAGCTCGTCTCCCTTGGTGGAAAAATTGCTCTGGCAGAAAAGTTGGGCGTCGCAATTTCTGGTGGCGCTATGTGGAGATGGAAGGATCAGATAGACCGCAAATTCATGGATCAATTCGACGCTTTGAAACCAATGGGCGCGCTTGAATTACCTGAAGAGTTTGCCAGCGGCGTTGAAGCACACGCGGGTCCGATTTGCGCTGGATGCGGCTCGAAGGTTGGACGGGGTGCTTTGGCGCGTTCGGCTTTGCATCAAACAGGTGCACAGCGCGACGATGTTGTGACGTTGAAAGGCGACGATGCCGCTTTGTTGCAAATGGGCGATGTAAAACAGGTATTAAGCACAGATCATTTACGTGCATTTACGGATGATCCCGTTTTGATGACCCGTATCGCTGCCGTGCATGCGTTGGGCGACATTTGGTCAATGGGCGCAAAACCGCAAAGCGCAATGGTGAGCCTAATCCTGCCGCGCATGAGCACTGCGCTACAAGAACGCACGCTTGATGAAATCATGCATACTGCGAGTGACGTTATGGGGGAGGCAGGCGCGCAAATTATTGGTGGCCACACGAGTATGGGGGCCGAGTTCACGATTGGCTTTAGCGTCACGGGCCTTGCGAGCGATACCCCCATTACGCTCGGCGGCGCTCAAGTCGGCGATGTCCTAGTGCTTACGAAACCTATTGGAACAGGCGTTCTGCTTGCTGCTGAAATGCAGATCAAAGCACGCGGTGCGGATGTGGCGGCAGCGTATGCCAGCATGGCGCGCGGCGTAGCTATAGATGCTCTGAGTTTGAGCACAGCCCAAGCGATGACAGATGTGACAGGCTTTGGACTTGCGGGCCATCTCGCTAATATTTGTCGCGCTTCTGGCGTTGGCGCTGAGTTGAATGTTCGCGATGTGCCGCTATTGAACGGGGCCTTGGCAATGAGTGAAACAGGTGTGCAATCGAGTCTCTATCCCGACAACCTCTCCGACGCTTTGACGATGATGAACGCTCCGCAAACTGCGCGCGGTCGCTTAATGCTTGATCCTCAAACTGCGGGTGGCTTGCTCGCCGCACTGTCACAAGCGGATGCAAAAGTTGCCATAGCAACAATGAAAGAGCGTGGTATTGACGCCATTCAGATCGGCAAGATCGTTGACGGCCCAGTTGCGCTAAACCTGATCGAGTAGATCCCTTACGCGCGAAGCAAGTTGCACAATATTGGTGGGCTCAAGCCCATCAGTCTGCAACGTTGCAAGCACAGTGTTGTCGCGCCCTTCACGGGAACGCTCGTACCCGCGATCATAGTGGTGTTCCATCAATTCTGCCGCGAGTTGCTCATGCTTACCGACACGTAAATACTCTAGCCAGTGCTCAACCCGTTGGTGACTGCACAGCGCGCGCAATTTATCGAGCCGCTTCGCCATGCGAGCCGGATCTTCAAGCACGTCCGCATAGTCACGCGTCAGAAACTTCGCGCGCGCATCAAGGCTGGCTGCAATGTCAATCCGGGGCGCTGCGCGCATGGTTTTCCATACAGATGCAGGAATCAGACGTTCGCCAATCTTGCTGCTCTCTGCTTCCGCCACGATAGGTTTGGTTGGATCAAGCGGCATCAGTGCCTGCGCGAGGCGGGTTTCAAACATCTTCTGGCTTGGTTGTTCATCGCGCATCGCACCAAGCAACGACCCACGATGGTTCGCCAGCCCTTCCAGATCTAACATCTGCGCGCCTTGTTCTTTCAGCGCATGCAAAATCGCAGTTTTGCCCGACCCTGTATTCCCATCAAGCAACACAAACCGATGTGGCAAAGCATCCTCATAGAGCATTCGAACGACTTGGCTGCGATAACTGCGATAGCCACCCTCCAACACATCCGTGCGCCAGCCAATCTGAGAAAGGATCGACGCGAAACTGCCAGAACGCTGGCCCCCGCGCCAACAATAGACCAGCGGTTGCCAGCCACCCTCTTTGTCAGCCAACTCCGTCTCGATGTGCTTCGCAGCGTTACGCGCGACGATTGCAGCGCCGAGCTTGCGGGCGAGAAACGGGCTTTGCTGCACGTAGATCGTGCCGATCTTGGCACGCTCTTCATTGCTCATCACAGGGAGGTTGATCGCGCCCGACACATGATCCTCTGCGAACTCTGCGGGCGAGCGCACGTCGATCACCGTATCAAACGTTGAGAGCGCATCTTGGCGCAAATGATCGAGCGTAAATCCCATAGCGCTGCCTAACCTGCTTTGCATTTGGGCGAAAGGGCGGCAGAGTGTTGCAGCAAGAGGAGATCATCAATGAAGATTGCAACTGCTGCTTACCCGCTCGATTGGTTTGATGACTGGGCTGCGTTCGAGAGCAAAGCGCGCGCTTGGGTAAGCAATGCAGCCGATCAGGGTGCCGAGTTGTTGGTTTTCCCCGAATACGGCGCAATGGAATTAAGCACGCTCGCGGGGCGCAATGTCTCAATGGACTTGGAGCAATCTTTGCATGCCGTGTCCGAGCGTGTGCCACAATCGGATGCGTTTTACACCAAACTCGCTGCTGAATTCGGCGTTCATATTCTGACCCCTTCTGCCCCTGTCTTTGATACTGATGTGCACCCTGACCGGCCGGTCAACCGCACACGGTTGATTGCGCCCAATGGCAAAAGCGCAGTGCAGGACAAACAGATTATGACGATGTTCGAGCGTGACCCATGGGACGTTGCTACAGGCAGCGCGCCTTTGACGCTGTTTGATACAGACCTCGGCAAGATCGGCGTACTCATATGCTATGACAGCGAGTTCCCCTTGCTTGGTCGCGCGCTTGTCGAAGCCGGTGTTGAATATCTGCTCATGCCGTCCTGTACAGAAGCACTCGCTGGCTATTGGCGCGTGCGCCTTGGTGCCATGTCGCGCGCCCTAGAGGGCCAATGCGTGAGCGTCATGGCCTCGCTTGTTGGCAGCGTCGATTGGTCCACCTCTGTGACAGAGACAACTGGCATGGGCGGCATTTACGGCCCTCCTGACACTGGCTTCCCAAGCGACGGCGTCATTGCGACAGGCGAAATCGGCAAAGCCGGCTGGACATTTGCGGACGTCCCGCGCGAGACAATTGCGCATGTGCGTGCCGATGGTGTGGTGCGAAATGCGACCCATTGGAGCGAAAAAGAGGGCAACAGCAGTGCCCTGCCCGTCACATATTGCGATCTGCGTTGAATACACCTTGAAATCTTGGAAAAATGGCTCCATTTAAGCGCCAATTCCGCAGACTCGCGGATCAGGTAACAATGGAGATACCATGGCCAAGGAAGATACGCTCGAATTTCCCGGTGTCGTAAAGGAACTCCTGCCGAACGCGACATTCTTGGTCGAGCTAGAAAATGGCCATACGATCATCGCGCACACGGCAGGCAAGATGCGCAAGAACCGCATCCGTGTTCTGGCAGGCGACAAGGTTCAGGTCGAAATGACCCCTTATGACCTCTCGAAAGGTCGTATTAACTATCGCTTCAAGTAACTTGAACGCGACGACGATCAGACGAATGAAACCGGTCCTTTGGGCCGGTTTTGCTTTGAGGGACCTATGAAACTTATTCTTGGAAGCGGATCACCACGGCGGCTGGAATTGCTCGCGCAGATCGGTCTAACCCCCGACGAAATCCGCGCACCTGACATTGACGAAACCCCGACAAAAGCGGAACAGCCCCGCCCTTACTGCGCGCGCATGGCACGTGAAAAGGTGGCAGCGGTGCCAATCAAACACGGTGAGATTGTGCTTTGCGCTGACACCACCGTCGCATTGGGTCGCCGCATTATGGGCAAACCCGCTGATGCGGGGCAAGCGGCTGAATTTCTGCTCGCCCTCTCTGGTCGTCGTCACCGCGTGATCACGGCAGTCGCTATCAAAAAGGGCGATCAGGTGTGGGAGCGCGATGTTGTCACCAACGTCAAAATGAAGCGTCTCTCGGACGTGGAACTCAACAGCTACCTCGCAACAAACGACTGGCAGGGCAAAGCAGGCGGCTATGCTATCCAAGGCCCCGCTTCCGCCTTTATCCCATGGATCAGCGGCAGCTTTAGCGCTGTTGTGGGCCTACCTCTCGCCGAAAGCGCGGCGTTGCTCGCCGCCGCCGGATACCCTATTTACGGAGACCGCTCATGAAGGGTCGCTCAATTATACTTGATCACATCAACGGCCGCGAAGCAGCGGCGCTGATGGTGGATGGTCAGCTTGATGACATCCTTATCGCCTCTGACGCCCCTGCCCCTGGCACAATCTACCGCGCCATCGCGGATCGCCCTGTCAAAGGGCAAGGTGGCATGTTCCTCAAGACCCCCGATGGCAACGCATTCTTGCGCCTGATCAAGGGCATGGCCCCGGGTGATGAGTTGCTTGTGCAGGTCACGGGCTATTCCGAGGACGGCAAAGCAATCCCCGTGACCCACCGCGTATTGTTCAAATCGCGCTATGTGATCGTCACTCCGAACGCGCCCGGCATCAATGTGTCGCGCTCTATCCGCGATGAAGAACGCCGCGAAGAGATCCTCGCCGTCGTGCACGACACCGTCGAAGATGTGCCCCATGGAATTATCCTGCGATCCTCCTGCGCGGAGGCGAGTGACGAAGACATTGCTGAAGATTTGCTCTCTATGCTGACCCTCGCCGATCAGGTTTTGAACGACTCTGGCACAGGTGCAGAAACACTGACCGAAGGGGATGGCCCGCATTTGCTTGCATGGCGCGATTGGGTCGAGCCCGCCGATGTGATCACCGATGAAGGAAGCTTTGAAACACACGGCGTCATGGATGCGCTTGAGGCCTTAGAAAGTCCCCGCACAGAACTTGGCGGCGGTGCCTACGCCTACGTTGAGCCCACGCGCGCCCTTGTGGCCGTCGACGTGAACACAGGCAATGACACCTCTATGACTGCTGGTACCAAAGCAAATTTCGCACTCGCCAAAGCCCTACCACGCGCCTTGCGTGTACGTGGATTGGGTGGGCAGATCGTGCTTGATCTCGCACCGATGCCTAAGAAAGATCGCCGTGGATTTGAAAGTGCTCTCAAAGCGGCTCTGCGTGCGGATGGTATCGAGACGAACCTTGTCGGCTGGACCCCTCTGGGGCACGTAGAACTACAACGCAAACGCGCGCGCCTGACTTTGTCGGAGCTGCTGGAATGAGCTGCCCTGTTTGTGAAAAAGAGACCGTCGCTGCTTACAAGCCCTTTTGTTCCAAACGTTGCGCAGATGTAGATTTAGCGAAATGGCTGAACGGCTCTTATGCGCTGCCGTCGAGTGACCCTGACGATGCAGAGGCCTTGTTTGAAGCAATGGAACAGGCTCATTCGCAGCCTGATGACCCTTTGGACGAAAAACTGCATTAATAGATGCGGTTAGGTCTGGACAGTCCCTCCCGCGCGTCCTAAAACGCCCGCACCCAAGCGATGTTTTCGCGTCCCGTGCCCGGGTAGCTCAGGGGTAGAGCAGTGGATTGAAAATCCTCGTGTCGGTGGTTCGATTCCGCCCCTGGGCACCATTTTTAACAACAAAAACAATGGTTTAGCCGAGTGCAATACGCGCTTAAGTTGTGTAATTCAAAAACACACCTTAAACACACTTTTTGCCGTGTTGCTGACTATTTTTAGGGCGGATTCGCTGTGTTGAACACGGTGTTGGCTAGTGCTGTGTTGCAAACACTGTGTTGGCAGAGTTTTGGGCGGACATGGCTGGGAACACACAGACGATGCATTCTTTGGCGCACCCTGCCGTAGCGTTGAAATTTAAATTACCACATAACAAATTCTAAGAACGATGCTTCTAATCCGACAGCCACCTTACTAAATTACTTCTTCAACAGCTAATTAACCAAATATTCACTGCTCGCTACAGTAAGGATAATCTGGGCAACTGCCAACGGCTCCGACATATGGGCCAGCCAACACAAGCCACGCAAATACACAAATAGCAAGAAAGGTAACTATAACGAGAGTGAACAGTATTTTGTAGATAAGCTGCATCTCTTGTGATGCTCTACGCATAAATCTAAACATTTAGTACTTTCTATGCACTGTGATAATTTGCAGTCGAAGTGACCCTAAAACTAGCCTAAGCAATGTGGAGTGGTTCAATTCTAAAGTTCAGCACCCATCTTGTTTACAACATCTCTCGCAAAATTTGTTGCAGAGCTACTGTGTCTTTTCCTCCAGCATCCGTCACAACAAAAGTGACGCTGTTCACGTTTTTGCCGCGTAGAAAACGCTAGGTTCAAGAAGAATTTACTAAGACGCGGGATTGGTTTTTGTGCTGATCCAAGTTCTTCGAGCAAAAGTTGATTGAAACAGCGATCACGCTGATTAGAAAATATCTTTATCTTTTCTATAGAATTTTTTGCCTTTCTCAATGCTACAATTTTTGATTGCTCATGAATTTTGCTACTTTCTACAGATTTTTCAGCCATGAATTTTAGGAGTTTGTCATCATCTTTTTTGGTAAGCACTATAGCGAGGCTTTGCTTGCCATCCCTTCCTGCACGGCCAAACTCTTGCGCATAATCCTCAACGCTGGATGGGTGATGCCAATGGATAACTATCCTAACATCAGGAATATCCATCCCCATGCCAAAAGCGTTGGTACAGATTACGCAGCTGCTTCTATCGCCATGCTCATCATGCAGTCCTTGGGTAATCAATTCGCGTTCCATGGGAGCCAGCTTGCCATGGAAAAATTTTACTTCAATTTCTTGTTTTGTTAGAAGTTCGCGTACTTCTTGTCCAAGCTTAATAGTCGGAACGAACACGAGAGTCTTTCCTGAAGATCTATGCCGCATTTCTCTGTGCAGTTCAGCAATTAGCTTAGCTCGCTTAGCGTTATCATGCATCTGGAGCCGAGCTAAAGCTATATTCTTTCGATCTAAGTCTTCGACAAATACCTTAGCATTCTCTGCGTTCAATGATCGCAGAATTTCTTTTCGTGTTTCTGAATTGGCAGTAGCGGTAAATGCTAAAACTTGAGGGTTGCCAAGTTGCTCACGATATATGCCTAAATTACCGTATTCCGTTCGAAATGCAGAACCCCATTTATCGATGCAATGAGCCTCGTCAATTATCAAATACTTGGGTGGGTTATCCAAAAGGATTTTCAGTTCATCCTTACGCTTACGGCTCGGCGCAAATCGTTCAGGTGCGAGGTAAATAAGTTTAAATATCCCTTTGCCGAGAAGCGATAGGCGCTTCCGCATTTCGTCGTTAGAAATATCACTGTTTAGGAAAGTAGCTGGAAAACTATGGCGCAATAAACTAATGACCTGATCCGCCATTAACGCTTTTAAAGGTGAGACGACGATTGAGTGGGAACGAGCAAGAAGCGCCGGAACTTGGAAACACAAACTTTTTCCGCTTCCCGTTGGGCTGATCAAGAGCACGTCTTCACCACTCAAAGCTGCGACAATTGGTTCTAGTTGGTTCGGGCGCAAACGTTTCACCCCCATATATCGCAGGGCGACACCTAGCCGATCAGAGTTAAATCTCTTCAGATCGTCTCCACCAAATAATTTTGCTAGCTTAACTGCGGTCGCTTGAAGAAACTTCGTACTAAGGCCAACGTGCAAGTTTGCATGCTTGGTTGCATGGCATGCGCTGCACAATGAGATTAGATTTTCATCAATATCCTGACCACCAAGGGCCCTTGGTAGTTTGTGATGAACATGCGCATTTCGACCACTGATATCCTTACTGCACTCACAGCACTTCCATTTATCTCTGCCTAATATTGCAAGGCGTATCCTTCTCCATTCTGGTCTGAAATAATATGACATCTCTCTGGGCTAGTTCATCTCGCATGTGATTGCAGCAATAACTTTTGGGCCCCTAACCAAAGCGATTCCACTGCTACCACAGAAAGATTCCCAATATTCTCCTGGACTATCAAATTCCCAAATTTCGTCCAAAGATGTTATTTGGTCGTTAAACAATGACCATTCAGTTCCGAGATTGAAGAAGCCTGATCCCAGTTCCACTATCAAAGCCTGCCGAGCCGCTTCTGACAAATCACAGGATGCTCTTGGCACCACACACTCAGTTAGCCAATCCACTGGTAGCATTATGTATCCATTGCCATTTGAACATTCCAAAAGGTGCTGCTGCGTTAAGATTTGAGTTTGTATTGGTCCTTCATCTCTTGCAAGGCTTGGGTGCCAATCTGTAGATTCAAGAGCCGCGTAAGCCATAATCTGATGAGTGTTAACCTCCAATCGTTCCGAGGACTTTGCCCCAATCCTTGGCCGTGTGTACAGCTCGCAGTATTTGGTGAAGCTCAATTAAAAACACACTTTGGTAGACTTGTCCGTGCACCCTGCCGTAGTGTTGTAGTGAGGAGCATGACATGCGGCAGCTGCGTGAAGACACACATCTGATACTAGACGGCGAGGTGCGTGTGTATCAGCGTGAGCGCAGCAAGCGTTGGCAGGCATCGTTTAATATCGATGGACACACTATTCGCATCAGCACTGGCAAGCGTGATTTGGCTGAGGCCAAAGAGTATGCCCGTGACACGTTTCTTGAGTACAAGTTCCGACACAAAAACGATCTGCCCATTGTCACCAAGAAGTTCTCTGATGTGGCTAAGCTGGCCATTGCCGATATGCACAAGCAGCTGGACGCTGGTTTAGGGCGTAAGGTGTTCGCAGATTACATCGTGTGTATTGAGCGCTACCTAATCCCCTTCTTTGGGGCGCAGTTCGTGACCACCATCGATTATGAGAAGGTGCAGCAGTTCTATGAGTGGCGTCGCGAGAAGATGGGCCGTGAGCCAAAGGCTAGTACGCTCAACACGCATAACTCAGCCATGAACCGTGTGTTTGAAGAAGCTGTGGCGCGAGGGTTTCTGGCACATAAGAATGTACCGCTGCTGGTGAACAAGGGTGAGAAAAGCGAACGGCGCCCTGACTTTACCCGTGAAGAATACGCGACATTGATCCGCAAGATGCCAAGCTGGATCACCAAGGGTAAAACCGGCAAGCCCACAGACATGCGCCATTTGATGCGCGACTACGTATTGATCATGGCCAATACGGGCATGCGGCACGGCACAGAGGCGCTGAACCTACAGTGGAAGCATGTGACCCTGTTTGAAGAAAAAGACCTGCAATACTTAGAGATGAGCGTGTCAGGTAAAACTGGGCGCAGGGATATCATCTGCCGCAGTGGCACCATCAACTATCTCAAGCGCATCCATGAGCGCAGTGAAGATATACGACACATACAATTTGAAGACTTGCTCAAGCAACGTGTGGATCTGCCTGTGTTCAGGCTGCCTGATGGCACTGTCTCTAAGAACATCCACCAG
Source organism: Planktotalea frisia (assembly GCF_001890925.1). Lineage (GTDB taxonomy): Bacteria > Pseudomonadota > Alphaproteobacteria > Rhodobacterales > Rhodobacteraceae > Planktotalea > Planktotalea frisia. The sequence continues at coordinate 23,953 of NZ_MLCB01000064.1, read as the reverse complement.
ACCTTCCGCAAGTTCCTCACCGATACAGAGCTGATCACATGCCCGCGTACAGGACAGAACAGGACGCTGTATAGCCTACGTCACACCTATGCGACCTTTGCCCTACTCAACGATGGCATGGATATCCACGCGCTTGCTGTGCAGATGGGCACGTCGATTGGCATGATTGAGCGGCACTACAGTCATTTGACGCCCCGTTTGAAAAAAGACATGCTCACAGGCAAGCGGTATGAGCTATCGCGGGATGAGTTTGAGGAGAAGTAAGTGCTATAAATCTTGCCTTTAGCGCTCTTTATCTTGCGAATAATCTGTTTGATCTGACCTAAATTTACTGCAATGTCGTCCAATCAATTTTCCAACTAATGCAGAGATCAAATGGAAGTCAGTGTACGCGACAACAACGTCGATCAAGCTTTACGGGCGCTCAAAAAGAAACTTCAGCGCGAGGGCGTCTTTCGCGAGATTAAACTCAAGCAACATTTTGAAAAGCCATCAGAACGCAAGGCACGTGAGAAAAAGGAAGGCATTAGCCGTCAGCGCAAGCTTGCTCGGAAAAAAGCGCAGCGCGAAGGAATGTTGTAATATTTAAAGTAGAGGCGGGTCTTTACAACAACTCTACCGCCTCACTCAACTGCTCAGCGTTTACGTCAATGTAGCGCTGAGTGGTGCTGATATGCGAATGCCCCGCCAGTTCAGCTAATAGCCTCACCCCTACCCCCTTATTTGCCAGCCGTGTGATGTAAGTGCGGCGACCGCTGTGGCTTGATGCATCTTTGAGCCCAACTGCTTTGTAGATGTCGAGGAACAGCTGACACATGGTGTTGGCTGAGAAGTGTCCACCCTTTTGGCTCTCAAACAATGCATGATGCGGCTTGGCTGTGCGGATCGACGCGCTGTACTCCAGCAGTGCTTTTCGCAAGCGCTGATTGAGATACACCGTGCGTGTGTGCCCACCTTTGCTTTGCTCCGCTGACAGGATGAACTGTGTGCGTACGTTGCCTGCTTCATCAAACACATTGCCCACGGTCAGCGCGGCAATCTCCTTGGCCCGCAGCCCTGCGTAAAAGCTCACCAGTATGATGGTCTCGTCGCGTGTTGGATGACGACGGCTGCGGCAGTACTGTATAACCCGGCGCAGCTGAGCCTCGTTCAATGTCTGTGCTTGGCGCATGTGCTAATCCCCTCAAAACCTAAGCCTTTGTGTGCTTTGAGTATAAAGTCTGAGATATTGGTTGGACGACCGGAAATGGCACCAAATGGTCTGTCAATGAATTCAATGGCTTAAGCAAAAACCTCATACAATGCTGATTGTATGAGGTTTCAATAGTTCAGTTCAGATCGCATAATTGAGTTCGGCCGGGAAGCTCTTAACCTAATGTCGCATCGAGTTGGGCATGTGCTTATAGAGTTTTTATGGAAGATTAATCCATTTCGTCCCCATCTCCAAAGGGATTTGGTCCTAGTCCCATATCGTAAAGGAACTCGCTCCAATTTGAATTATCGGATGGCTCAAAGTTAGGGCCATCATCAAATGCACCCTGTCCCGTATCTTCAAAAAACATGGCTACAGGGATGCGGTCATGCGGATCGTCAGCAATACAATCCTTATTGACTGCCCAAATTACATCAATCTTTATATTTGCCTCTGCCTGCATGTGTAGGAGTAGTTTGGTGTGAAAGAGATTATGCTCCGCAATATCCAACGCCCAGGGATCTACTAGAGAAGCTAGAATATTCAAATCTTCTTCAGCTGTGATATTATATTCAGATATTACTTGAATTCTGCATCTAGCGCCGAATTCAAGCTCAAGCTGCTTGGTTAGAGGAAAGCCAGGGGATAAAGTATCAGTTATCTCATCACGAAAATCTTCATAATCGTCGTCATCGTATAGGTTTGGTCGTTTGAGAAGTTCCGGGTAACTTGTCATTCCTGTGCGCCCTGCAAGTTGATCATTCAGTGGCAAAGGTTAGAAGGCCGCTACCACAAATGTCCAGACATTGTAGCTTTTCAATTAAGGCTCTTTAAGTATTTGTAGTAAATTCCTCATGTGGCCGCACGCGCGGCAAGGGTATGAGCATGCTGTGCGGATCTTAAACTTAAGACTCAGAGGTCGTTTAACTTTGGGTCAATTTGGAAGTCTGGTGGACGCCCGCGCCGCCCCTGGCTTTAGGCGTGGTTGCCGCTCTGCTACTCGAGTGATGGCTGTGTCTAGTTCCCCTGCCGCCGCTGCATTGAGGAAGACATCAAGCACACCAGCCACCTCAGCCAATGACTTCACAAACACCGCATTGTTGGTGCCATCAGCTGTGATAACACGCGCGCCATAACGGCACTGCACATACCAGCCGCCATCTTGTTCAAAGAACCATGGACGTATGCGACGATGAGTTTTGACCAGCACACGTTCACCCATGTCATTGGTCATCCACTTTTGTCGTTCAACGCGGTGGTCTTCTTTCTTGAGTGCGGCTGCATGTACCAGCTTTTGTTCTTTGAGGCCTGCTATGAGTTTGTCACGTCGCGCTATAATGGGATCGCGCTTGGTGCTGCGATCCACTGTCTTGAATGTAAGCTTTGAGAGATGTGTCATGTGCGCTCCTTGCTGTCTGTTTACAGCTTAAGCGTATGTTCAAATGAGACACTGGACGACCGAAAATACAGTCAAGTATCTGATTTTATGTGATAATATTAGATTACAGGTGATTGCGCATATACGTGCAGCATTAGTCACATATGTTTGTGCTCAATGATCGGCATATAGAGAGCAGCGTACACACCGAAGCTACGCCCATAAAAAAAGCGTCTAACGGTTTGCTCCGCTGACGCTGTGTATGTTGTAATACTTCAACTGTGTTTGACCCTCTTCGTTTAAGCGTTTGTTGATGTTCTGTGTTTGAACCTTTGTTAGTTCGAACAACAGCTCGTTAACAAGGATGTGCCAAGACCTGTGTCTTTGGCATCTGTGTTGTTCAAACTGCTCAAGTATTTGCTGTGCGAAGGGGCTTAGCCACGCTCCACGATCTGCAAATCACCGCTTGCCTCATATCGTGCCTTTTGTGTCCATAATGCCTGTTGTGCTTGCCTAAGCCAGAGTGGGCTGGCTGCCCGTGTAATGCGATATGTCTGTTGTGCATGTGCATACTGCACCATCGTATCGGACAATGTTTTGTCCCAACACAATTCGTCTAGCAGTGTCTCGCTGCCTATGCGCCAATACTCGTGGGTGACGTAACTGGCCACAGCTGCACGGTCTTGTGCTGGCATGATCCAGTTCTTAGCCAGCGGCGCTGTTTGACCATGATGCTGCGCCCACACTGCATTTAGTAAACAACACATGTGTTCTGTGTCCTGCAATGGGCTCGGCATTACGAAGTGAACATGGAAGTTCTCGTTGTCTGATCCCTCATGCGCAAAGCACCACCGTGGTACCCGCAGGTTCTGACGCTCAGCGCCTTTGCCGTAGATAATGCGGTCGACTTTATTCCAGTAGCTGCGAAGGAGCTTATTGGCAGTCTCACGGCCAATAGTCCTGCCGTTCACAAACTTAAGCGTGCCGAACACATTCCAGTTTTGGGCCAGAAGGTGCTCGCTAAGTGCCTGTCGTTCCTGTTTGCGCTGTTCAAATCCCATTGTGGTTCTCCGCATGTATTTATCAACGAAGAAGGAAAAGGCGGCGAAACAGGAACAACACTTGGTTCCCATAACCAAGCTCGTGTTGTGTTCACACAGCAAGTGCCGACACTGTGTTACCGACTATGTTCGAGACACAGTGTTGGAAGAGTTTTGGATAAACACAGTTGGGAACATAAAAAAGCCGCCAGCACGAATGCTGACGGCGATGTCGCTAAAGCAATGAGCCTAGGCGTCAAAATCTCTGTCGCGCTCTGGATCGGGCAGACCCGCAAGTTCACAAAGATATTTGCGCTGCTGATCTGGCTCCAACTGCGACCACTGCCATCGGAACGCAGAATATTCTTGATCTGACATTTGCGCGAGAGCACTGCTTTCGACGGCATGTTTCAATTCTGCTTCAGCAAGTTCATGCAGCATCGGAAACGGGCTAAAGCCATCGTACCAATCTTGCAGCTGATCGATCTGTTCTTGCCGTTCCAACGCCCTCACAACACGCTCGTTAGCCAGCTGATCAACGTTAAACAAACGCAACATAGTGTCCCTATACATGGTTTTCTCCTGATGATTTGAAAGTGGGATAGTGCCGCCGCGTTAAGGCCGCGACACTTGTGATCAGCAGCGCTCAGATATCATGAGAACAAGGTTCATTTGCTGCTCTGGCTTAAGGCTTTGCCAAACTGCTTTGAAACGATCTGACTTCGCGTCAGATAGATATTCATCAGACTTACGCATGATCAAATCTGATATGACTGTCATTGGTGGTGTGATGCCGCTTACATCGAGCTCAAAGACCGAAGCGCAATCTTCTAACATGTCCCAGCAGTAGAATTGCTTTAACACACGAGAAACTTCATCATCCATCAGCTGCTGGATGTACCCAATTTCAACTTCTAACGTTTCCATTACTGCTCTCCTGCATTGCTAGTGATTTGCGGCGAGGATTGCACAGGCATTGATGGCAGTGTTGTGAGCTGTGCCATCATCCGTTTAAGGCGCAGCACATAGTCCTCTATCCAATCGTCAAGTGTGCGGCCACTGCCCTCAAAACCTTGCAACAACCCTAGAGCTTGCGTTGGAGTAACGGGAATACCCTCAGCACCTAGCACGGCGACCACACGCGGCACCCATTGCTGCACACTTGGATACTCAACGAACAGCGGCCGAAACCGATCTTTAAGGGGTCCATCTACTAAGTGGAGATTGTTGGTCGTCGCAATAACCATGCCCATTTCAAACCGATCAATGAACGCGCGGAGCTTGTGCTGCATTGGCAGGGTAAACTGGTCGATTTCATCGAAGACAGAACAGCCAGAGTTTGCGCCCATTGATAGCTGCCAATTCCACTGGGTTAGAACAGGCTCAAAAGTGTTGTGCGCAGCTTGATAGGCCTTGGCGTTCCAAATGTCGGTCAAGCCCGTTTGTCCCAAGATTGCCATGCGTTGGTTGAGGACAAGCTGAGCAGACACCGACTTGCCAGTGCCTCTTGGGCCATGCAGCAAGAGGTGCTTGTCGCGCTGATTATGTGCATAGTCATTCAGTGTTTGCTCTACCGCAGCGTCTGCGTAAACCACATCTGCAAGGGTTTGAGGGCGATGTTTTTTATCGAACTTCATCGTCGTTCCTTTCATAAATTTGGGGGAATGCGTAGGCAGCAACCATGCTGCCTACTTGCTGCCAGTGGTTAAGCGGGAGCCATTTCTGTCATGGGTGCAGCGACATGCGCTTGTGGCTGAAAGCCTGTGTTGAGCAGCTCTTGTGCGAGACTTTCTGCATTCTCAGCACGCTGTTCTGCGTCGTGCTTTGTGACGCTCTGCTCTGCAGTCTGTGCAGCACGGTCTTTGAGTGCTTTGCCAGCAATTGTGAGTACCGTATTTACGGCTGTGACATTGCTTGTGCCAAACACAATAGAGCCTGAGCCATCCTCGTTTTTGCGTACAAGTGCCAAGCTGTAGCGAGCACCATCGACAGGCTGAAGAGTGTCAGACATGATCACGTCACTAATCGCCGTCTCGCCCACTAGTGCTGCATCAGCATAATCACGAGCACGTTTAGCCTTGTCTGCGCCTGTCTCGCCGTCTTTGTTTTGCCGACGCAGCTCGTCAATACCGTGATTGTCAGCGATAAACTGGGGTAGCTGTTCTCCAGTGATACCCCCTTCCGCAGCAACTGTGAGAACACGAGCGTAAGTATATGCTCGATTTTCGATCTTCTTCTCGCGCCCCTTGCCCACGAACACGAGCCGCACAATCTTCAGCGCCAAGCTTGTGCTGCTGTTGTGCTGAATACTGTAAGTGTCCAACAGGTCTGTAACGGCTTTGCTAAGTCCAACGTTGCTGCGAACTTTTAGAAACAGCTCCAATGTGTTGCCAAGTAATGTGTAGAGCTCCGCATTGCTTGCAGCGTAAGTGCCTTGTTCCCATTTTTGGCGCTGAGCGATCAGCTCGTCGACGATGTTGCTGAGTTTGAACTTGTTTTCTGTAGCGTTGGTCATGTGAATATCTCCTGTGTTGACCGCGACTGGCTTGATTGCCGTGTCGATGATTAAGTTTTACCATTGCTCAACTCATTGGGATATTTACTGCGCATAATTGACATTTAGCGGATAATGTTGTTCCAATTTATCCATGCAAAATGAACGCAAACACTATGACAGCCCACGCTCCACAGACTTTCGCAAGGATGGCGTATGGGCTGCGAACCTCGGTTTCTATCTTTTGTGGATGGAATACTTGGCAATCAGCCCAAGCTATGAACTGGCGCGGCGGTTTCGTGCGAACAACTTGAGTGAACAAGAGCTGGACACACTGCCTGCTGACTTTGAGGACGTACTGGCGGTCTATGACGACTTAGGCGACGTGCAACGGGTTCGCTTCTTAGATTGGTGGAGCGAGCGAGCATTGCCTGTGTTTGGTTACAAAGGCAGCAAGCCGCGTGTGCGCAAAGTCGATGTGCTGCGCAGCGACAGACACCGTAAAGCTGCATCCCGCCTACAAGACTTCATTGAAGATGATTGGACAGAGCAAGGTCAGCCCAATGCCATGGTAGTGAGTATCCCCGTTGGCCTGAGCAAGGCGCAGATCACACGACAGCTGAGCAAACTTATCGATAACTCGCTCAAGGAGCGCCGTGTTTTACCAGAACCAGTTGCAAAATACCCTTTGCTGGGCACACGACAGCGCAAGGATACGCTGTTTCGGTATCTGTATGTTGTGTGGGTACGCAGTGCTATGCCGCGTCAATCCCTGTGGCGTGTTGGAGCACGGGCAAAGGTCAGCGATACCTATAGCCGTGAACTAGACCCAAAAGTACGGATACCACGCGGTGAACTTACATATGATCGCTCAGTATTATCCGCACTCACAAGCCGTGCTTGGAGCAGAGGTATTGCGCTGGCAGAGAATGCTGCACGGGGACGGTTTCCCAGTTATGACAAAGTGGAGCATGGATTGGAGCCAAACCTAAATGACAGCTGGACGCTGATCTCTAGCCGTCGTCGCTGGAAGAAAAAGCTTGGGCGCAGCGAGCGCTAGGAACTGCGTTACGACATTAGGCACACACAATTGTGTTGGAACCACTGTGTTGTCGGTTTGTGGTTGCAACATAGTGGTTGTCCCACAGTCCCTAAAAAATTCCCACAACACAGTCTTGTACCGAAGTATCGCAAGACGTTTCCAAAACACAGTCTCTCGCCACAGTGTCGCAAGAACTTGTCACAACACAGCTTCAGGCTTGTGTGTTGAGCGACACTATCCACCCTCATGTTTGCTCCAACACCACTGTGTTTTGATAAATACTTGCGAGACCAAAACATTGGGAGAATTGGATGAGCATAAGACTATTAGAACACATGCGCGACGAGTTGATCGCAACGGGGATCGTGCAGAACACACCAGAGTTTTGCCGCAGCTGGCTAGGACGCAGTGAGGGTTATATCCGCGTGCTGCGCTATCACAACACAGAACCCAGTGTGGAAACGCTGAGCATTTGTGCAAGCAAGTTAGGATACTATGGCGCTCGACTGGCTGGTAGTGAGCAACATGAGCATCAGATCTGGGCCAAACGTTTATCTGATCTGAAGGCGTTATGTGACGGTGCAATTGCGCGGCAAGCAGAGGCCGTGTGGCGTGCGCCAGAGCGGATGGCAGTATGAACATACATCCGAAATTCCCCCTACAGCCGCAAAAATCTGTGCTGCGGTTTTTTGTAGGGAAGTACTTACAGAAGTTCGGTGGTGATTTTGCATCACCCCAGTCCGTAAAGGTAGGTGTTCCGCATGGATGACCGTGACGAGCTCCGCCAATTGATAGATGTGATTGAGAAGGCATCCAGCAGCGTTCAGTTGGATCAAGCCATTGAAGACATTAAAACTTTCTCCAACACTGCCAGCTTCTTGGCCAATAAGTTAGAGACGAGGCTCAAGGGTGGCGACGTGAAGCCAAAGGGCAAACCAAAGTCGCGGATTGGCAAAGCCATTGCACCACCGCCCATTCCCAAGCCTAACGTGCCGCAGCCACCGACCACTGCAAGCTCTACAGCAAGCGGCATGCCTTCCGCTGCGTCTAGCGCAACATCGCAAGCTGACTATGACAGGCTCAAGCCGCAGGGCAGCCAAGGGACAATATCCAGCAGCTGAGTATTGTGGCGTCATACGCCGTCTGTGTGCGGTCTGTAGGGCCCACTGCACGTCGCCCTGCAGTCAGTGTGGCGAGCAACTAGAGTTACTGCGCTACGCTACGTTTTTGGGTGGAACCGTGCAGATTGCCGCAAACCAATGCTTGTAAATGTTCATTGCTCAAACTGCTGGAAGGCATAGCTTAAATGCCCTAACCTTTCAAAAACGGAGGGAAGTAGTTGGGTGAAATTCCAAGAGACAACTTTGAAGCAAGGCTTGTCGATGCCCCTTTAGCGGCACGAGGGTTCTTTGAAAGTGTGATTGAACACTTCGATAAGCGCAACTCAGTGAAGCTGCATTTCACTGATACGAATAGTGGGGATTTGCGTTTGGCATTGCCGGGCGAAGTCTTAGGGCAAAGGCGCTTGCGTAATTTTGCAACCATGTACTGGCAGACCTCTAAGCACGTTGTGTTCGCTCGTACGTTTCTTTCACCTGACGAGCTGGGCCTCTTTGGTATCTTGGACAGCACTGAAACTGCAAGCAGTGAACCACTCAACAGTGAAGTTCAGATGGGTTCAGAGGTTTGGCGCTATGGTGCACTTACATTCATTCGCGCCCTTGAGGCCGCACATTTTGCTTTTCTGAGTAAACATGAAAATAATTGATAATTCGACTACAATACTTGGCGACGAAATGCGCCAAAACTTAAGACATGGCTCAAAGTTACGCATTGCTGCGTCTTGCTTTTCAATTTACGCGTATGAGGCACTAAAAGCTGAATTAAAGAAAGTTGAAAGTGTTCAGTTTATTTTCACCACGCCTACATTTGTGCCTAGTGAGGTAACTGACAAAATACGAAAAGAACGGCGAGAATTTTTCATTCCTAAAACAGCTCGGGAGAGTAGCGTATACGGAACAGAATTTGAAATTCAGCTACGAAACAAACTAAACCAGAAAGCGATTGCACGTGAGTGTGCTGCATGGGTTCGCAAGAAGGCTAAGTTTAAGTCAAATACGACGAAGTCTGCCATGCAGCAATTTATGCACCTCGACGACGCCGGTGGCTCAAAGGCGTATATGCCGATAAGTGGCTTTACGGCTCCTGATCTTGGCTATCAAAAAGGTGACGCGGTCTCTAACTTTGTCACGGAGTTTGACGAGCTCATGCATACAGGGATGTATCTGCAGCTCTTCAACGAAATTTGGAACGATGAAGACAAGGTACAGGATGTAACTGATTCCATATGTACGTACATAGAGAGCGTTTATCAGGAAAATTCTCCCGAACGAATTTACTTCTTAATACTATACAACATTTTTCATGACTTTCTTGATGAGATTGACGAGGATGTTCTGCCGAACGATTTAACTGGCTACAAAGATAGTCTGGTTTGGAACAAGCTGTTCAACTATCAAAAAGATGCTGCAACAGGGATCATCAATAAACTTGAAACCCATAATGGCTGTATTCTTGCTGACAGTGTCGGACTAGGCAAAACTTTCACAGCCTTGGCTGTCGTCAAGTATTATGAACTGCGCAATCGCGCCGTGCTAGTTCTGTGCCCTAAGAAGCTAGCCGACAATTGGCGCAACTATAATACGAACCTTAAGACCAATATTTTTGCTGGTGACAGGTTCAACTATGACGTGCTCTGTCATACCGACCTGTCACGAACGAGTGGTGAAAGCTTTGGCATCCCGTTGAACCGTATCAATTGGGGAAACTATGATCTTGTGGTCATCGACGAGAGCCACAACTTCCGCAACAATGATGTTTTTAAGGATCGTGAAACACGTTATCAGAAGCTAATGAACAAAGTCATTCGAGACGGCGTAAAAACAAAAGTTCTCATGCTTTCTGCTACGCCGGTAAACAACCGTTTTAATGATCTCAGAAACCAACTTGCTCTGGCTTACGAAGGTCAATCTGAAACCCTTAGCAAGAATTTGAAAAGCAAAAATAGCGTCGAAGAAATTTTTAGACGTGCGCAGGCTGCATTCAACAATTGGGCTGATTTGCCACCAGACGAGCGGACATCAGCATCGATTCTCAAGACGCTCGATTTTGATTTTTTTGAACTTCTGGATGCGGTCACGATTGCGCGATCTCGCAAACATATCCAAACTTTCTACGACACCACCGACATTGGGCAGTTTCCCACGCGGCTCAAGCCGAAATCATTTCATAGTCCTATCACTCACCGTGAAGATGTAATTGGTTTCAACGATATTTTTTCTCAACTATCGGTTCTGAAGCTCGCTGTTTACGCTCCGATCAGCTACATACTGCCCAGTCGCTTGGCCAAATATGAAGAGATGTATGACACTGCTGTAGATGGTGGTCGAGGCAAGTTAAGGCAACTTGACCGTGAGCGTAGCCTTCAGGCGCTTATGACAACGAATTTACTGAAGCGACTTGAAAGCTCAGTTGAGGCGTTTCGATTGACGTTGAAATCGCTTGCTGGAAATATTCAACGTACCTTGGACGCGATTGGTGACTTCGAACAAGCGGGAAGAGACATTGATTTTGCAGATTTAAGTTCAGACCTTGATGTAATTGCAGGTGAAGATGACGAACTCACAGGGTTTGATGAGTTTACTGTCGGTAAGAAGGTCAAGATCAGCCTTGCAGATATGGACCTACCGTCATGGAAACATGAGCTAGCAGCTGACAAGTTCTTGATCGACGAGCTGATCGTATCAATGGAGCTGGTCAAGCCAACAGATGATGCAAAGCTTCAACATTTGAAAGAGTTGATTGAAAGCAAGATCGACAGTCCCCTTAATCCTGGGAACAAGAAGGTAATCATCTTCACCGCGTTTGCCGATACGGCAAACTATCTCTATGAAAATTTAGCCCCAGCCTTCCTTAGTGAGCGCAGCCTTCATACTGGCAGAGTAACGGGTTCTAGCTCACCGCAAACAACACTTAAGAAAAACTATGACTTCCAATCCGTGCTAACACTTTTTGCTCCAAGGGCAAAAGAGAAGCAGCTTGTACTGCCAGAAGAGCCTTCTGAAATTGACATCCTGATTGGTACTGATTGCATTTCAGAGGGCCAAAACCTCCAAGATTGCGATTTCTTGATCAATTACGACATTCACTGGAACCCTGTTCGAGTGATCCAGCGCTTTGGCCGGATTGACCGCATTGGATCGCCAAACAGTCAAATTCAATTGGTCAACTATTGGCCTGATATCTCACTTGATCAGTACATAAATCTGAAAGAACGGGTCGAAAATCGCATGGTGATTACTGACATCACAGCAACAGGCGACGACAACGTTCTCAGCGCTAAAAGTACCGACATTGCGTACCGCAAGGATCAGCTGAAGCGCCTTCAGGAAGAAGTTATTGAGCTTGAAGATGTGAAAACAGGCGTATCCATAACAGACCTTGGCTTGAACGATTTTCGTATGGACCTGCTCAACTACGTGAAGGAGCATGGCGATCTTTCTAAGATGCCAAATGGTCAGCATGCCGTGGTCGCAGCGCAACCAGAACGCGGACTGAAGCCTGGAGTGATCTTTGCGCTGAAGAACGTTCACAACACTGTTAACGTCAATCAACAGAACCGCTTACACCCATATTACATCACCTACATCGACAATGATGGTGAAGTCATTGCAGATCACACCGAGGTGAAACGATTGCTCGATTTGATCCGTAGTAGCTGCAAAGGACAACACCAACCAATCGATGCCGTGTGTAGGTTGTTTAATGAACAAACTGACGACGGTCGGCATATGGAACACCAGTCTGGGCTGCTTAGCGCAGCTATCCGCTCCATGATCGAAGTAAAGGAAGAAAAGGATATCGATAGTCTGTTCGGTGGAGGGCGCACATCCGCGCTTGTTCACACTATTGCAGGGCTTGATGACTTTGAGCTTATTGCCTTCCTTGTCGTTCAAAATATGGAAGGTTGAAACGTGCTGTTTGCTTATCCCAAGTCCGCCCAGTTTGGACGTGTAATCCCTAAGTCAAAGATTTACGAACACGCAGGCGCGAATACTGCTTTGAAAGATTTGTTCATAGCTCAAGTTGATCAGATTGTTTGGAAGTACAAGCTGGCACCTGAAACGACTAATCTGCCTGCGGCGAAGTCCATCACTGAAATTCAAGTCTTCGCCATAAGCTTGAAGCTGGCGACGCTGCACTCAGACGTCTTGCGGGCCATAGACCGTGCTATTCCATTCCCCTTGATCTTTGAAGTAGCACACGGAAGCCGCAGTCATACGATTGCTGCATTCAAACGGCCCAGCGAGGTTGATGGGTCAAAGTGGGTGGTGAGTGACTACTTTAAGTCTGAATGGACACCATCGGATACCCCGCGCACACCTTTGCCGGTAGCCTTGGACTTAGCCTCTCTGTACGACAAGGTATTGACCGCTCTAATGCCCGTGCAGCCCTTGGTTGAAGATAATATTCAAGCCCGCGTGGACCGAATGGAAGCAATCAAGAGTAAAGAGCTTGAGGTTGGGCGTATCAAGGGCCAACTGTCACGCGAGAAACAGTATAATAAAAAGGTCAGCATCAACGTTGCGTTGCGTTTAGCAAAACAAGAGTTGGCGCAGCTGAAAGCAGCTGACCTTTCAAACGATTAAGAGGATTACGGCAATGGACAAATTGAAAATGCACAGCCCTGACTTGACGCAAGACAACATTGCCAAAATTCGTGAGCTCTTCCCCAGTTGCGTTACCGAGGCGGCTGACGAAAACGGCAAGCTGCGACTGGCAATTGACTTTGATCAGCTGCGCCAAGAGCTGTCGGACAGCATCGTTGATGGCCCGCAAGAACGCTATAATCTAAACTGGCCGGGCAAGCGTGAGGCCTTGACCAACGCAAACTCCCCCATCGCCAAAACGCTGCGCCCTGTGCGCGAGGAAAGTGTGGATTTCGACACTACGCAAAACCTGTTCATCGAAGGTGACAATCTTGAGGCATTGAAGTTGCTGCAAGAGACGTACCTTGGCAAGGTCAAGATGATCTATATCGATCCGCCGTATAATACGGGGAATGACTTTATCTATAATGACGATTTCAAAGAAAATACTACAGATTACCTACGAAAATCTAATCAACTGGGCACTAACGATGAAAGGTTAGTAGCAAATCCTTCCAGCAATGGGCGTTTCCATTCGGATTGGCTTTCAATGATGTATCCAAGACTAAAGCTTGCTAGAAATCTATTGTGCGATGATGGAATATTATTCATTTCGATAAGTGATGTTGAGCAGGCAAATCTTAGAAAGGTTTGTGAAGATGTCTTTGGGTTTGACAACGTAATCGCTCAGATTACTTGGAAAGCTCGAGTAAAGCCAGTGAACATTGGCGAAGCCAAGTATCGCCCCCAAAGAGAAATAGAATATGTCTTGGTCGTTCAGAAGACGCCTGCACCTCGGACTTTTTATCCACTTCTAACCGGTGGCCAGCGTAGCTATCCGCATGATGACAATGGCCGCAAGTACAGGCTGACGACAATTCTAAAGTCAAACAGAGGAGCTAATCACCGATCGACAATGAGCTTCTCGCTTGGTGATTACGCACCACCTGAAGGTCAGCGGTGGCAAGCCGGGGAGGAAGTAATTAAGCATTTGTATTCTGATGGATACATAGAGTTCCGCGATGGAGTTCCGTTCAAGAGATATTATGAAGATGAGGAAGGTGCTGAGCACGATCCGTTTTATTGCTTTATGGATGGCGATTTGTCGTCTACATCAGAGGCTGGTAAGAACCATCTAAACGAAATACTTGGTAGTAATCATAACTTTGACACAGTGAAGCCTGTCCAGCTGCTACGAACGCTAATACAGTCGTGTACCTCACCCACTGAAGGCCATATCGTCCTCGATTTTTTTGCTGGATCTGGAACAACAGCAGAAGCACTAATTGGATTAAATGCTGAAGATGCTGGCCGACGCAGGTTTCTACTGGTTCAAATTGCTGAACCAAATGGGCTCAAGGGATCAAAGTCGGATTATGATATTGTATCAGACATTACCAAGGAAAGAATACGGCGTGCTGGAAAGAGAATTCTTGCAGGTAATTTTTCACCGGAGTGGAACAAGGATATCGGCTTCCGTTCATTGAAAATCGATACGCCTAACATGGTCGATGTACAAAATACGCCGGACGCTACCAACCAAGCTGACCTGCTGGCCAACGTGGACAGCATCAAGCAAGGCCGCACATCAGAAGACCTATTGTTCCAAGTGCTAGTGGACTGGGGCGTAGACCTTGCCCTGCCGATCCGAAGCGAAACTGTGCAGGGCAAAAGAGTGTTTTTTGTCGACGAAAATGCACTCGTTGCCTGCTTCGACACAGGCGTCACCGAGGAGCTGGTCACAGAACTAGCAGCGCATGAACCCTTGCGTGTGGTCTTCCGTGATACTGGCTTTGCTTCAGACGCTGTGAAGATCAACGTTCAACAAATATTTAAGCAATTGTCGCCCATGACCGACGTCAAAGCGATTTGAGGGCGCGGGTATGAAACTGAAGTTCAAGGTCCAAGCCTATCAAACGAACGCAGTTGAGGCTGTGGTAGACTGTTTCGCAGGGCAACCGCGTAGTGATGGTATCAGCTATCGTATTGATCCGGGCCGTTCAAAACAGATCACGGCAGAAGAGGCTGGCTTCAAGAACGCCGATCTTCAAATACCAAAATCTGAGGTATTGAAGAACATCCAAGCTGTGCAGCGCCACCAGAACTTGCCGATATCAGATAAGCTGATCTCAAGCGCAGGCTGCGATTACAACTTAGACATCGAGATGGAGACGGGCACGGGCAAGACCTACTGCTATGTCAAAACCATGTTCGAGATGCACAAGCGATACGGCTGGTCCAAGTTCATTATCATGGTGCCAAGCATCGCTATCCGCGAAGGTGTCCAAAAGTCGCTACAAATCACGGCAGAGCATTTCACCGAAACCTACGGCAAGAAAGCCCGCTTTTTCACCTATAACTCCAAACGGCTGCACGAGCTGGAGAGCTTTTCCAGCGATGCAGGTATCAACGTTATGGTGATCAACACCCAAGCATTTGCAGCTAAGGGTAAGGATCAACTACGTATATACATGGAATTAGACGACTTTCAGTCCCGGCGACCAATTGACGTTATTTCACGCAACCGGCCAATCCTTATTCTCGACGAACCACAAAAGATGGAAGGGAAGGCAACATCAAAGGCGTTGGAAGAATTCAACCCTCTGATGATCCTACGCTACTCTGCCACTCATAAAACGCAGCACAACAAAATCCATCGTCTGGATGCACTTGACGCCTTCAACCAGAAACTTGTTAAGAAAATTGCTGTGCGCGGCATTCAAACACGCGGTCTGGCTGGGGCTGCCCCGTACATGTATCTCGAAGGCATTGAAGTCTCACAGAAAGCGCCTGTCGCCCGCATCGAGATGGAAGTTAAGCTGGCAAACGGGGATATTAAGCGCCAACTTAAGCGTCTTGAATTCGGTCGCGACCTGTTGAGTGTTTCTAATGGCCTTCAAGCCTACAACGGTTTCACAATCTCACAGATCGACGCAAACGAGGATACCGTCGAATTTACTAAAGGATTTGAACTTCGCGCAGGAGAGGCCACGCAAGACATTTCTGAAGAGCATATGCGGCGCATCCAAATTCGAGAAACGATCCGCGCTCACTTTGAAAAAGAGCAAACACTATTTACCAAGGGGATAAAGGTTTTGTCACTGTTCTTCATCGACACAGTGTCTCGGTACCGTGACTATGACACAGAGGACACTAAAGGCCATTACGCCCAAGTGTTCGAAGAAGAATATGAAATTCTTAGAGATGAGTACCTGTTAAAGCTGCCGTTGGAGCATCAGGATTATCGAGCGTTTCTTGAGCGTGATGAAGTAAGCAAGGTGCATGAAGGCTACTTCTCTATCGACAAGAAAAACCGTCTAGTTGATCCAAGCGTCAAGAAAACTGGAGATGAAAAGGGGCTTGCGACAGATGAAGATGCCTATGATCTGATCCTGCGCAACAAGGAACGGTTGCTGTCGCAGAATGAGCCTGTTCGCTTTATTTTTTCACACTCTGCGCTGCGCGAAGGCTGGGACAACCCAAACGTCTTTACAATGTGTATGCTCAAACACAGCGACAACACAATTTCTAGGCGTCAAGAAGTGGGACGTGGGCTCCGGCTCAGCGTCGACCAAACTGGTGACCGTATGGATCATCCTTCAATGGTGCATGACATCAATGTACTGACTGTTGTGGCAAGCGAAAGCTACAAGGACTTTGTCGCAAACCTGCAGAAGGAGATTTCTGAAGCACTGGCTTCTCGTCCGCGCAAGGCCAACGAAGCGTATTTCAAGGAAAAGGTACTGCGCACCGAGCACGGTGATGTGTCTGTCACCCCTGAAATGGCTTCTCAGATTGAATTTTACCTCATTCAAAACGGTTATGTTGATCACCAGCGTCAAGTGGTCGAGGCGTATCACACAGCCAAAACAGAGGAAGCGCTTGCACCCTTGCCTGATACGCTCGTGCAGTACGCTCCGCAGGTGTTTGAGCTTGTAGACAGTGTTTTCAGCGCAGATGCACTTTCACGTATTGTAGACGATGGGCGTAAACCCAAAACAAACCCGCTGAATGATAATTTCGAAAAAAAGGCGTTTAAAGAGCTTTGGGAGCGCATCAACCAAAAGGCTGTTTACCGTGTAGATTTCGATAGTGACGAGTTAGTGGAGAAGTGCGTTGCCGCTTTGAACAAAGAGCTGAACGTGACGCCTCTGCAATACACAGTACAAGTGGGATCACAGGGTGACAGCTTGACTGCTGAACAGCTTTCAGACGGCAAGGGCTTCAAGGTCAAAGATACTCGTATCGAGCATGGCCAATCTGCCTTCTCCAGCGTCAAGTATGACCTGCTACAAGAAGTGTCTGAAAATGCTCAGCTTACCCGGCAGACCGTAGCTAGAATGCTATCCAGCATGGAAAAAGCAGTCTTTGACCAGTTTAAGAAGAACCCTGAGCAGTTCATCTCAGAAGCTAGCAGATTGATCAAAGAGCAAAAGGCTACCGTAATCATCGAACGCCTTACCTACGATACAGTCGAAGATCGGCACGATATCGGCATTTTCACAGCAGCACAGACTGGAAACGATTTTTCAAAAGCAACCGATAAATTGACCAAGCATGTGTTTGATCATGCAATCGTGGACAGCAATGTTGAGCGTGAGTTTGTGGCTGAGCTGGACACCAGTTCGGAGGTGGTCGTGTATGCCAAGTTGCCACGCGACTTCCTGATCCCTACACCAGTTGGCGACTACAATCCTGACTGGGCCATTTCGTTTGAAGAGGGCTCGGTGCGTCACATCTACTTCGTTGCAGAGACCAAGGGCAGCATGTCTTCAATGAAGCTGCGTCCAGAAGAGCTGACCAAGATCGAGTGCGCTCGCAAATTTTTTGCGGAGATTAGCAAGGCAGATTTGCCCAACAATGTCCGCTATGACGTTGTGGACAGCTACAGCAAGTTGATGGACTTGGTAGCGAGGCAGTGATGGATCTGAAATTCAAAATGTTCCATGAAGCAAACGCTAAACTTGCCGACGGCTTTAGTCGGAGTGATTTGCTTTCAATTTCCGATGAAGACTTCGAAAGAAAGCACGGTTTTATTCAATGGGCGTTCCCCACGATCAAGGATACTCGGCAGTTTTCAAACGCACCTGTATTAGACTTACCCTCAGCTTGTTGGCTGTCAGAAAGACAGGACGTCACCGATTTCCTTGAGGCAATGACAGTAAGGTTTTTGGAGTTTCTTGCAGCCAATGATCATTGGAAATCACGTTACAATCACAACCACCTACGGATAAGCCGAGCGATCGAAAGCTTAAGGGTCTTGCATAGCTGGGAACTGTCGAATTGGTTCTACAATAAAGTTGTCGAGTTAGCCGGTCCCAGCTTTGAAAATATGGAGGCATCTAATGAGTATTGGTCCACTTACGCCTCTCAAATTCACGACAGGATCGCTGGAGCTTTTGTCGGCTTAGCTATTGGAGATGCATTAGGCGCACCCGTTGAGTTCTCGCCAAGAGGCACCTTTGAACCAGTAACTGGATATCGAGAGGGTGGTCGCTTTAAGTTACCAGCTGGTGCATGGACGGACGACACAGCCATGGCTCTTTGCATGGCACAAGTGCTGATTAGCAACAATGGTTTAGAGCCAGGGCAACTATTAGAAAGCTTTTGTGATTGGGCTGAGAATGGCTCAAACACGAGTACTGGCGTTGCCGTCGGTATCGGTCAAAACACACTACGGGTACTCGGTGACTACAGGCGTAACGGATACCACGAGGCTTTGCCATTCGGTTCTAAAAACGACGGCAACGGTTCAGTGATGAGGCTCGCGCCTGTAACTTGCTATGCTTACGCTGATCCCGCGCAAGCAATTCAACTAGCCAGCCAACAATCTAAAGCAACACATGCATCCCGCCCTGCTGATGAGAGCTGCCAGCTTGTAGCTGAGTTATTATGTGGTCTCATTAACGGCCACAAATTTGACGAACTTTGGCAGGTAGCCTCTGAAAGAAATTGGGGTTCCGCAGTGGGCTCTCTCTTCGAGCACAGCTACAGCGAATTAAACTCTGACAACGTTTTTGCGGGTGGTTATGTCATAGACACCCTACATTCAGCTCTATGGTCGTTATTACAATCCGACAACTTTGAAGCAGCAGTTATCAAAGCAGTTAACCTGGGAGATGATGCAGACACGGTAGGGGCAGTTGTAGGGCAGCTTGCAGGTGCGATGTATGGTTATGCCTCTGTACCTGCACATTTTAAAAACACCCTTATAGATGAACGAAAGCTCTACGTTACTTCTCAGTTTTTAAGCTCATCATCGTGATGGCAAAAAGTCTACTAATCTCGATGGTTAACCACAATTAAACTTAATGCTTGTCGTCAGAACGCACACAGAATGGCCTTTCGCTTAAAACCATAGTTGGGCTACTCTGAAGACACTGCATCAAAATGGTGACGCCGTTGAATCGAATTTGGCATACTAAAAAATGCACAGAATGCATGAGCGATTTCCCAGTACACAAAGACTGGCAGACCCAACCTTCGCAATGCGGCCCATGTCGATTAATTGCACAAAAATATGTAGATGCTGTAGAGTATTTGCTTAAAGAGAGTGCTTCCAACGCATCTCGTGAAACAAGACAAGCGTTATTGGAGCTAGTGCAAGAAGCAGGTGCAATTTACCAGAAAAAGAAACTTGATGGTGAAGATCCGAGGAGAGCATGGCACTCGGTAGAACGTAAACTGGCGCATACTATTTGGTCTGACAAGAATTTGCGTAAATTGGTGCTTCTAACGATTAAGGAACTGAAATTTCAGGCGCGCGGCGACGCAAGAGCGGATAAACGTAATCAAAACCGGTCTGCACGACTGTTAAATGGAACTAGGCGCTGGAGTGGTTGAAGCAGAGACTAAATTTACACTATAGGGACACTCAATTTAAATGCCAAAGCCACTTAAATTTCGAGGCAGTCATATAATAAAGACAACGATACTTTGCCTGGGCTTCATGACAGTCGCAGGTCCAAGCATCGCCGAGGAGCCTGAGATTGATTACCTTCAGTCTTATGGTGAATGGTCGCTATTTATTGATGACAATGACTGCTGGTTAGCAAGCAACCCTAGAGACCAAAATGGTGAGACGGACATCAACACCTTTTACTATGTCACCTTTCACAACAACGAACCTCGACCAAACAATTCTGTATTTTTTAGCGTACCAGATTCAGACGCAGGTTCACTCATACTTCAATCGCCAACTCGTTCTTATGATTTTAGCATCTACGGGGATACGGCATATCCAAATGCGGAAAATGAGCTCACGATATTGAAAGAACTGCTCATAGCAAACACCTTCAAACTATACATTTCGACACTAGAGTACGGCCGACGTGAACTTTACCTGTCATCTAAAGGCTTCAAGAATGCTTACAATTCAATCAGCAAGCAATGTGAATTCTTTCCAGCAGGCGATCTGACGACTATAAGCGGCCACGATCCCGCATAGATTAACTTATGAAGGCATGGCTATAAACGTAGTGACCTTCACTTAGGGACCTTTGCATTCGTCCACCTGTCCTACCAAACAGATGGACGAAAAACTTTACCAGCAACAATTGTGTTAAGATCCGCCAACCCACTTGGAGCTTGCGCTTCCGGCGGTTTTGGCGGTTTTGGCGTGTGAAATCCAGAAGATATTTATCACGCAACAGAAAAACCATATACTAACGGACAACACGCTGGACAATAACCCATAAATAAAAAGACTATAAATCAAAATTATTAGACAAACAAAAAGATAATAAATCCGTGATATAGGGATAAAATTTTGGCAAATTTTGCTCAGGAGGACAAAATATGCTAAACACAATACAAACAAAAAATACGACGAGAATGTCAAAACATGCCTCGATCAGAGCACAACAACGCGGCGTCAAATTATCGGCAATTGAGGTGGTTTTTGACTATGGAGACATTGAAACCAATGCTGGTTCAGGAAGCTACAAGCTTAAAATATCCAGAGAGCTCCTTGATGGCTTGGTACAAACCAAAATCATTGGCCGCCAACTCGCAGAAACTTGCCAAAGACTTACGCTGGTAGTGTCCGGTAAATCAATCGTCACATGTTACCGCGCCAGGCTCCACTAAAGCCAAAGCTCTAAACCCGCACACCAAGGAGAGAACCATGCCCAGTGACACCTTTCAGAAAAAATTCTGGCGGCCAACAAAAGCCCAAATTGAGCTTGAGCACAAATTAAAGGAATGCAAGAGGGCAAGTCAGGCAGACAAAGCCACCTTGTCGCGCAACTTGGGCGCACTCGCAGAAAAAATTAATCCAACTGATCCAAGGGCTGCGATGAAACAGATTATTGCGCTATCCGGGTTGAGAGGCACAGTGCAGGAAAAACCTAAAAGATATTTTCAATTTGATGGGGACAAAGAGCCCAAAGAGGGATTTGCGGCTGAAGGGCTTAAATATACACGTTTAGCTGAAGCTGCAGGCGAACTCACCTGCACAATAAAGCGAAGCGATTATAAAGAGAAAGCTCGCTTTGAGGCGATACAAAAATTAGCCGAGGGAACTAGCTTTACTCCAGTTGCCCAGAATAATTTTCCAGAAAATGAGGCGCTAAAAGCTATAATAGAAGAGTATTCTACTCGGGTTGCTCAGGCTATCGCAGAACGGTCTGATCTACAAAACTTATGGGCGTCATTGAGAAGTACGCCGATCAGCATAACCAGCCACTACATAGATGACGACGTCCAATCCTCAACATGGGGATCAGCAGCAGATGTACCCAACGAAGTACTTACCAACAAACGTCTGAAATATAGATTTTCCCCCAATGATGCCCCGGAGTATGCGCGCTATGAGGTTTGGAGTGAGCCATCAGTAGAATTAGGGCATATTTCAATTTCACATAAAGTTAGACTCTTCACCATTCCCAATAGCAAGCGGCAGCTGTTTGCATCGGCACTGCACGGCGGTGAAGCAGACCTTCCTGTACTACGACGACTGAACTCTTGGTTCAAAAGCATTGGCTATAGTGAAAGGGACTATTCGCTTTCTGAAGATGACAAGTCAGAAGAAGGCAGCTGGCAAAATTACAATATTTGCTTCGTCTACAAGGTATACATCAACGCTAAAGAGCAAAGCGACGGCACAATACATCTTGGAATGAAATTAGAAACCCTCCCCCAAGGCGAATATGACTCGCACGATCAAACACTATCATTTTTATCAAGTAACCCTTACGGCGCTGCAAAGGCGGTTGAGAATTATTGCCTGAGACAGGAAGCAGGTCCAGTAGGTTTAGAGTGTATACTCCAACCAGATCTAAACGGAGATTATGATTTTGAAGATTATGATAATCTTGTTTTTATACAGACATTCTTTGATCGAGCTCTTGACGGCACTGCTCTCGAACCCGTCGCATTTGCAGACAACAGCTGGCAAACGTTCAACAGCAATTTTTGGATTGAGGATATTGAACTTGAAGAGTTCCAATCCCTGCAAGGATTGGATGTCGAGATTTCAGATCCTCGCGCTCAAAAATTACTATATGGAACTGACCGCATAAAGTTTTACCCCTCAATTGCACAATCAGAGTCCACTGCGGGAGCTGCAAGGAGAGGTAGCATAGCTGCTAGTATACTGCATAATTTGGACCACGCAGATGATGAAAATTTGATTAGCAATAAATTGCTAAAAGTCAGTCAAGTAACGGCAGACTCAGGCTTAAATTTCATTAACTCTATGATTGAGAAGCATCGTTCTTCATTAACCAGAATATAGTATAAATAAGTAAATGATATTTGTAGGTATCTATGAACAGAACAACAAACATTAAAGTCGCTGGAACATATTACTATCAAGGGCCAAACCTCTTTAAATCAGGCCTCATGAGAGAGAATTCTAATCTTACACTCATGCCTGAGCCCAACAATCCACACGACAAAAATGCGGTTGCAGTTTACTTTCAAACACACAAAATTGGGCACTTGAACCGTGATGTTGCCAGCAAATATCAAGCACTTCTATTTTCAAATAAAGTAAGCCGTATCACGATTTCGAAGTGCTGCTTGAGCAATTCAGGATCCTCTTTAGACTTACATTTAGCGATACATTACGAAGCGGAGCATACCTCAATCAATGATTGCTTAAGCTGCAAAACAATACCTAACAAAGCGGGTGTGTACGAAATTCGTTATAGGAACGAACCTTGTTACGTCGGATCAACTTCGAACCTACAAAAGAGGTGCCGACAACACTCTCAAACGCTTCAGAGGGGGTCGCACCACAATTCAGAGCTACAGAACAAGTTCAACAACACAGCTGGTGAAGGCCTTACATTCAAAGTGATCAAGATTGCACAAAGCCCAGAAGTTGCCTTTTCTGTTGAAGCCTCACACATAAAGGCTTTGCTACTGAAGAATACAAAACTTTTAAACAAGACCGCTGATGGGAAAGGCCACGCAGGTGGCACCCAGACTGGCCAGGCAGTGTATCTACAAAAGCGCAAACCTGCACAGATTATCAAAATCCGTACAAATGCCCAAACCAGTATAGAAAGGCCAGTGCAGCCCAAGATACCATCCGATCCCCCAAGCACTGCACCGACGGTAAGTAAAGTAATGATAATTACTTTGACACTTTTGATTTTGGTTTGGATCTTTGCGTAATTTTGGTGAAAATATACTTCACTTCACAGCTTTAGATTGGTGTGTCCCGCACACTGTCGCCAACACAGTGTTCAACACAGCGTTTCCGCCCTACCCTACAAATGACACCAAAAACACACTCGTACACACACCAAAAATATCACCGCACAAGCTATTGTTTATAAACGTTTAATTTGCGCCACCTCCATTGAAAATCCTCGTGTCGGTGGTTCGATTCCGCCCCTGGGCACCATTTTACTGCATTAAGTATATGTTTTAAGTGTATAAATGGTATTTTGCGTATTTTTCATCCACCTAAATATCCCCTTTCCGCCCATTGCTTAACACTCCGATATGCGCCTATCGAAGAGTTGAATCTCATTGGTTACAGAGAAATCACACCGATCAGCTCAAACGAGAGCTTTCGGCCCTTTTGTATGTGCCGGCTGCTGTTCGCAAATGATTTCTGGCATGTTCTCGGAAGTCGCTCATATGTA
>NZ_MLCB01000063.1 GCF_001890925.1 Planktotalea frisia | reverse complement strand
TCAGACAATTTCCGCGTCATAACCCATGAAAAAATTCGGGTTTTGGGGTAGCAGCGGTATATATTTATAATATACGTCCGTTTGGAAGAACGGGAGATCGAATCTGAAGACCAATCCTGCTGAAGAAACAAGATAAATCCCGTCAGAAAACGCGACCTCAAACAACGCCTTTTCAATCAGTTCGTCTTTCGACAGTCTCGCCGAAATCCACGCGGAAGTTTGACCTTTATCTAACTCAAAAACGCCTTGAAAAAGGCGAGAAACATCCAAGGTTTCCCACGAAAAACTACGCCGATTTGCTTCCTATATGCTTTTGATGGTGGTGTAACCAACCGGACAAAACATCTATGCCAACCTCACAACATTACCTACATCACCTGATACAAACATAGACCATCGTTCCATCAACGCCCGCCGCTTTTCCAGCAGGTCAGATCGCGCGTAGGCACGTTCAACATCAGACCCCACTTTATGCGACAGGCTCATTTCGGCAACCTCTCGCGGCGCACTGGCGACTTCCGACGCCCAATCGCGGAACGTTGACCGGAAGCCATGCACCGTGACGCCTTCGACGTTCATACGGCGCAACAGCATCAACATCGACATATTAGACAACGGCTTGTGGCGTTTCTGGCCCTCAAAAACGTATTCGGATTTCAAAGCCTTCAATGGCTCAATGATCGACAACATTTCGTCCGTGAGCGGAACGCGGTGTTCTTCGCCGCCCTTCATCCGTTCAACCGGACATGTCCACAACCGAGCATCGAAGTCGATCTCTTCCCAACGCATCCCAAGGACTTCGTTTGTCCTCGAACCTGTCAAACACGTGAAACGCAGGGCATTTGCCGACATTGCGTTACGGCTTTTGAGGTCCGCATAGAACGCTGGCGCATCCTGCCAACGCATTGCGGCGTGGTGTTTGGGCTTGGCCTTCACCTTGGGTAGTGCGCCCGCGTCTTTGATCCCTGTTACGGGATTTTCACCGGACTGGAATCCTTTTGATTTCGCTACGTCAAGAACCGTCTTGATCCGCTGTGCCAAACGCCGCGCCGTTTCGTGCTTTTCCGTCCAGATAGGCGACAGGCACATCATGACTTCGGGTTGATCAATGCTATCCAATGGCATCCGCCCTATCTTGGGAAAGGCATAGTCGCGCAACGTGTTAATCCATTGCTGGCCATGCTTGGCGTTCTTCCACGTCGGCATCCGTTCAATGTGGACTTGCTGGGCGAACTCCTCGAAAGTCGGGATTTCGCGCTGGGCATTAAAACGCGGGTTTAACCCCTGCTTGGCCATGCGGCGATATTCCAGCGCCCGTTCTCGCGCTTGGTTGATCGTGACAATATCCGCCCCGCCAAGCCCGAAGTCGGTGCGCAACGGTGCGCCCTTCTTATTCTTGGCCCCTTTGACCACAACGCGCACGATCCAGCGCCGTGCGCCCGATGGATCAACCACCAGATACAACCCGTTGCCATCCCCATGCCGCCCAGCGCCAAGGTTCTCGACCAGTTTCTTTGTCAGCTTACCAGATAGGGCCATTCAAAATACCACATTCAATACCACTCAAGGAACGAATATAGACACCATCGAAGAAAACTCAACACAAACGACAATTCGCACAAACCCCAACGATACAAAGCAAAAAGGCCGCCCAAGGCGACCCGTTCAAACTGTCCAAAATGGTGATGTGGCGGAGGCTCAGGGATACTACGCCTAACGACCTATAATCACTTATTTTGTTATTTATATGCCTATTATTTCCATAACGTGTGGGTTAAACGTGTGGGTAATTTGTGATTTGAGGGATGTAAATGGTCAAGCATATAGAGAAGCGTCGGCGGGTCTATTATGCGATGTTAAACATCCCTGCTGCTGTTCGCCCAGCCTTTAACAACAAGCGTAAGCTCCTCAAGTCACTGGAGACAGAATCCATTAGTCAGGCGCAAGTTCGTGTCTTACCCATCATAGCTGAGTGGAAGAACCAGATAGAGATCGCCAAAGGCACATCAACTGGTGACAAGTTTCTGGATGATGTGGCACTGGCACGACGAGATGCGCAACGACTGAGGAGCCAAGGCGTTCCTGAATGGGCGATTGAAGAAGCGCAAGAGCAAGTTGCCACTAGTGAGGCGCTTGGACCTGACAACACTCACGACCATGGTGACGGTGGTCAGTTATTTGATGCAGTATCCGTAGCTCTAGGTAAACGGCTTCTTTTGTCGGAACACATTGATAGCTACCTCAACACAACGAGTGTCACGGTTAAAACCAAAGAGATGATTAGGCGTGACCTTGTTCGGTTTACTTCAAAGTTTCGATTTGCCGATGATGCAACACAAAGGGCCGTACGTGACTGGGCCAACATCGACTTGGAGGAAGCCAATTTAGCTTTAGCAACACGCAGACGGATGCTGTCGGCCTGTCGTGGGTACTGGGACTATTTGGAGCGACAACAGAAGCTGGAATTACCGCCCCCCTTCCACAAGGTACTGCCACCAAAGCCAAAGAAGCGTACTAAGGCGGAGATTGAGGCCAAGCGGAAAGGCTTTCGTGTCCCAGATTACCACAAGCTGCTGGCTGGCTGTCAGGACGACCCAACCCTATCTGACCTTATCACCCTAGGGGCATATACTGGATGCCGCATTGAAGAACTGTGTGGCCTCAAGCTAACTGATGTCAGAACAGATCGATTTGAACTGGTGGATGCCAAGACAGAAGCTGGTTGGAGAACGATCCCGATCCACGACCATATCAAACAATCTATGGCGAGACTGATAGATACGTCGAAGGATGACTACCTGCTTTCAGGGCTGACATTTAACAAGTTTGGCGACAGATCAAACGCCATAGGCAAAAGGTTTGGTCGCTTGAAGAAGCGGCTTGGCTACGGTCCCGACCATGTCTTCCACTCCCTACGCAAAGGCTTTGCAACGCAGCTAGAGAACGCAGGGCAGCCACTAAATGTCGTTGCACGTCTCATGGGCCACACCCAAGACAACCAGAGCCTTGGAAACTATTCTGATGGATTGGTGCTGGAAGAGCTTAAACGTGCAATCAACCACGTAGACTGGTCGTTGCGCTAGGGGTGGCGCTGAGGCTTACACAGAGACCCGTACAGACTGACTCAGGCGGTACTGTAGGTGTTATCAACCTTTGACGACACAGCCTCTGCATACGGCTCTCTGACGCACTTCATGGGTGGCGCTGGGGCGCAGCCCATCGAGCTTCGTTCTCTGTGTCATCACCGATGGGTATGAGGGGTTGTCACTCGCCAAGGTCTGAAATTATCGACAAGATGGACCAGAGGTCGATTATGCGCTAGTGTTTATCTCAGCTTGCTAGAGTGGAGACGCGCAACTGGGTTTCAGGCCTTTGATATGCAGAGTAAAAATTCATGAATAAGATAACGGCAGATTATCTCAGATCAGAAATTCAAGAGCCTCAAACAAAATTGGGACGCAGGTATCTGGCTATAGTCATCTCAGCTATTATTACATCGGTTTTCTTCTTATTTCTTCAGCAAGAGTACCCAAATTTTGCATCAGCTGGGAGCTTTAACGAATTTATAATAGAGCTCTTTTTACTTATTATTTTCTTTTTTGATTTTATCATAAGAATTTTGACAATTCAAAAAAAACCGATCGATATGATATTTCTAACTGTTGATTTTCTCGCGATCATCCCTTCTCTTATAGCCGTACTATTCTATTTGGAAATTTTACAACAATCAGATCTGCAATTTCTTGCTTTATTACGGCTGCTCCGTCTAGCCAGAATTCTCAAGCTTCTTCGAATGCAAAGTGCGATAATTGAGATTTTTGGCGCGTCTATCCTGACATTGGTTTTTAGTGTAATGGTTTTCCATTTGGCCCTTCGAGTTTTGCTGCTTGAGCTTTCTATATTTTTTGATGCAAATATCTTTGAAATCCTCGATCAAGAATCACTAATGATAGCCGTTCCCGCCGTCGGTTCAGTGTTTGGAATTGCGTTGGCCATCTCTTTTGGAATTGCTCAGCGGAAACAGATTGAGATATCGGAGCTACATCGTTTGGCTATGGACGCGTTGGATGCAATGGAGGCCGACGTGCGACGCTTAAAGCCGGACCATGCTTGGGAAGCATCGGAAATTTGGCGAAGTGACGTGGTAAAGTTCCTTAATGAGGAAATTAATTATGCTACAATGAAATCAAATACGATGGTCATGCTCGGTGATCTGAGGGAAAGTATTTTATCACGCCCGTCGCTTGATGTGCCATTTCATAACAATTTGGTTTTGCGTATAAGTCAGTTTTTAACAAAGACGCAGATCGAATTTCATCCTGTATTTTATGTTTGGCTCAACCGTATAGCGCAATTATATTTTCTGCTTGTCATGTTTGCCGCACCCAGCCTCACAGGGTTTTTAGTCCAAATGCTCATCATATTTGTATTTCAAGGCCTTGTAGTAATTATTGATGATATGGATCACGCAGTCGATAAAAAAGTTACACTTTTAAACTCGAAAATTTTGAAAATATGACCATAAATCAATGGCCTTAATGAGACAGGCTGATGCAACGTCAACAAGAGGTTGAGAAATATGAAATTGCGACAGATCCATTCTGCATGGTGCATTGGGTTAAAAAGGTGTGTCGTGTCGCCAATTGTTAATTTTGGTGCTTCTCGGTGCGCCATTATGTAAGCAAAGAGCTAGAAAACGCAACGATGCGGATTTCAGAATTACCGGACAGCTATTTCGCTAAATCCCGGACAGCCATTTCAGTAATTACCGGACAGTTCGGGCGCGGCTGATCGTCTGCCTGCAGTTATGTTTCTGATGGCATCGTTTCGCGGTTTTTGACCTGCCCCCCGAAACTTCCCTCAGTTTAATGTAGAGTTTGCTCAACCTTCGAAGGAGCAAACAAATGCGACAGAGCCGTTTTACCGAAGCCCAAATAATCAGGATGATCAAAGAACAGGAAGCTGGAATGCCAACGGCTGAGGTGTGTCGGAGACATGGACTGAGCCTCATAAACAGAATTTAGGATGCTCCCAATGAATTACGTTTTAAGAACTTTTGCATCGTTATTATTCATAAGCTTTTGCAGCACTTCAAGAGCTGAAACAGATTCAGCTATTTGTGAAACAATTGCTAAAGCAGAGGGTAGGCAGCTATGCTACGAACGGCTTGCTGCTGTGACGTCAATGTCTGACGTCATTCTCGAAATATCAATTTTGCTCAAAGAGCATATGTTCAAAGATGCTGTAGGCTCAGGACCCATTAATTGCCTTGATGCTGGTTTGTCGTCATGATTCACGAA
>NZ_MLCB01000062.1 GCF_001890925.1 Planktotalea frisia | reverse complement strand
CAAAAAACGGCACCCAGATTTTTCTGGATGCCGTTCTTAATGTCAAATGTAGGGTGCGTGATACCACGCACCTTACGCGAACTTACTCAGTGATTGCAGACACAACACCAGCGCCAACTGTACGACCGCCTTCGCGGATCGCGAAGCGCAGGCCTTGCTCCATCGCGATAGGCGCGATCAGCTCAACGTTGAACTTCAAGTTGTCGCCCGGCATCACCATTTCTGTGCCCGCTGGAAGCTCAACCGTGCCCGTGACGTCCGTTGTGCGGAAGTAGAACTGTGGGCGATAGTTGGCGAAGAACGGCGTGTGACGGCCACCCTCTTCCTTGGTCAGAATATAGGCTTCTGCTTCGAACTTTGTGTGTGGGTTCACGGACTTAGGCGCGCAAAGCACCTGGCCACGCTCAACCGCTTCACGGTCAACACCACGAAGAAGTGCACCAATGTTGTCGCCAGCTTCACCGCGATCAAGCAGCTTGCGGAACATTTCAACGCCTGTGCATGTTGTCTTCTGCGTGTCTTTGATGCCAACGATTTCGATCTCGTCACCAACATTGATCACACCGCGCTCAACACGACCGGTTACAACTGTACCACGGCCGGAAATCGAGAACACGTCCTCAACAGGCATCAAGAACGGCTGATCCACCGCGCGTGCTGGCGTCGGGATGTACTCGTCAACAGCTGTCATCAGCTTGGTGATGGAATCTTTGCCGATTGCATCGTCACGATCTTCAAGCGCCGCCAAAGCGGACCCCGGGATCACAGGGATATCGTCGCCAGGGTACTCATAAGAAGAGAGCAACTCGCGGATTTCCATTTCAACCAGTTCGAGCAACTCATCGTCGTCGACCTGATCAACTTTGTTCATGTAAACAACCATGTACGGGATGCCAACCTGACGACCAAGCAAGATGTGCTCGCGCGTTTGTGGCATTGGGCCGTCGGCTGCGTTCACAACCAAAATCGCGCCGTCCATCTGAGCGGCACCAGTGATCATGTTCTTGACGTAGTCCGCGTGACCCGGGCAATCAACGTGCGCGTAGTGACGGGACTCTGTCTCGTACTCAACGTGCGCTGTGGAGATCGTGATACCACGTGCGCGCTCTTCTGGAGCGGAGTCGATAGACGCGTAGTCCTGGAAATCACCGAATTGCTTCGTGATCGCAGCTGTCAGCGTCGTTTTACCGTGGTCAACGTGGCCAATCGTGCCGATGTTGACGTGCGGTTTATTGCGTTCAAACTTTTCCTTGCCCATGGTGG
>NZ_MLCB01000061.1 GCF_001890925.1 Planktotalea frisia | reverse complement strand
AGCAACCGCCCAAAACCTCCGGAAACTCGCTAAGCTCAAGCCGATGGGACCAGCCGCAGGGTGAAAGGCAGGGTGGTTACGACCAGCCAAATGAAATCAACGTAATCACCAGCATCAATGGGCCAAAAACAACGAGTTTTTCAACACAATCAGCCCACAGCAGAAGTGACAAATCTTGCTGCGTGTGATCGTAGCGCAGGAACCTGCTGCGCCGCAGCAAAATCGCTGTTGCATGGAAGAGCCGAAGCGGCCATTCAGAGGTCTCGTTTGCAACCTGAAGCTCTCTGAGCCGCGGTAGAAATTCATCCATTCCGGGCATTTTTTGCTCCGGCGACCCGCAAGCGTCTTGGGTGCATCTTTTAGGCAGCACACCAAATATGTTTTGGCAGATCAAGTTGTCCACGTGGCGGACACTCTGAGTGCAAATGGTTCCTACACTCGTGGCCTCTTACTAGTTTGCGGCATGGATACGGAGGAGCTGAAATGCCGATACAATCGCTTGGATATCTTGGTGTGCGGTCCGACCGGACGGAAGAATGGAAGCACTTCGCGGGCAAAGTGCTTGCCATGCAATTGGATGATTGCGGCGGGCGTCAGTTGTCTTTCCGGATGGATGATCTTGTACAGCGCTTGGTTGTCTCGGACGAACCGGGAGAAACATTAGCCTTCATCGGCTGGGAAGTGTTGGACAAATCCGATCTGCAGGATTTTGCAGCCCGATTGGATAACGCAGGGCACAAAGTGATGTTTGGCGACCAAGGTCTGGCCGACCGTCGCTTTGTCGAAGATCTGATTGTGACCCATGATCCCGCCGGAAACAGGATTGAATTGGTCTGGAATTCACATAAGTCAAAAGACCCATTCATACCGGGACGCCCCATTGATGGGTTTAAGACCGGTGCTCTTGGCATGGGACATGCGGTTCTGCACGTGCCCGATGCGACTGCGCTCTTGCCATTTTACTGTGATGTACTTGGCTTTGCGGTCAGCGATTATGGTCTGAAACCCGTCCCGTTGTACTTTTTCCACGTCAACGGGCGTCACCACAGCTTTGCCATCGTGGGTTCGGGAAAGTCGGGGTTCCATCACTTTATGGTGGAGTACCAAAATCTTGATGACGTGGGGCAAGGATATGATCTGGCGGGGCAGCAAAAAGATGGCATCGCCTATACTTTGGGTCGCCACACCAATGATCATATGACAAGTTTTTACGCAAACACCCCATCCGGATTTTTTGTCGAAAATGGCTGGGGCGGGCGGATGATTGATCCCGCAACGTGGGAGCCGCATGAGACGACGGCCGGACCCAGCTTTTGGGGCCATGACCGGCTATACCTGCCTGTGGAAGATCGAAAACCTTTTGTCGATATGCGTCTCAAGGCGGCTGCGGACGGGCTGCGCGCGCCGCCAGTTGTTGATTGCCCGTGGCTTTATGAGTTGCGCGGACAGGAGAGATGACGGTGGACACATTTGACGTTGATGTCGCCATCGTGGGCTATGGCCCGACGGGCGCGACGCTGGCCAATTTGCTGGCCAAGTGCGGGGTGCGCGTTGCAGTGGTTGAGCGCGAAGCCGCGATGTATCATCTGCCGCGTGCTGTGCATTTTGATGGTGAGACGATGCGGGTTTTTCAGACCGTCGGCATTGCCGATCAGCTAAGTAAAAAAGTGCGGGTCAATCCGGGGATGCGATTTGTCGACCCCGACAGGAACTTGCTTTTGGATTGGCCGCGCCCGCAGGACATCGGACCGCAAGGGTGGCACGCCAGCTATCGATTGCACCAACCTGATCTGGAACATCTGCTACGCGAAAGACTTGCAGGCAATTCTAGCGCTGTAGTGCTGAACAACAGTGAAGTTATAAGTGTCGAAGAAAACGGTAAAGGGGTAACGCTACTCACCCGCAACACAGAAGATCGCCATCAGACACAGATCAAGGCACAGTTTGTGGTCGGTTGTGATGGTGCGCGTTCCATTGTACGCAAAATGATCGGATCGGGAATGGACGATCTGGGCTTTGAAGAGCGCTGGCTGGTGATTGACGTCTTGTTGAAGCGGGACCGCCCTGATTTGGGGGATCATTCCGTGCAATTCTGCGACCCCATCCGGCCAATGACCTATTGCCGTAGTCCGGGTGTTCGGCGGCGCTGGGAAATCACGGTGTTGGATGGTGAAACGGATACAGAGGTTACCCAAGAAAAGCGCATCTGGGAATTTCTGGCACATTGGATTGGCCCTGACGACGCCGTGTTGGAGCGCAGTGCCGTCTATACTTTCAAGTCGGCAGTGGCACAGAAATGGCGCAAGGGACGGCTGATGATTGCAGGCGACGCGGCGCATCTGACGCCGCCGTTTATGGGGCAAGGCATGTGCGCAGGTATTCGTGACGCGGCCAATCTGGCATGGAAACTTGCGCTATGTGTGAAAGGTAGCGCCCATGAGCGCCTCTTGGACAGTTATCAGGAGGAACGCGGCCCAAATGTGCGTCAATTCATCGAAACGGCGATGCGCTTGGGCGGTTTGATTAACAATGCTGATCCCAAGACGGCCTTGACGCAGGCCCAGACTGACCAATCCGGCACGACGCGCATGACCTCTATCGCCCCCCCTCTTGGGGAGAGTGATCTGGCAGGGCTGATACGCCGCAACGCGCCACATGTCGGACAATTATTCGATCAACCGACGCTTTCGAATGGACAACGTTTGGATGATGTTGCGCGTTATGCACCGGTGCTGATCCTGCGGCATCCTTTGCCAGACCATATCGCCACTCATTTCCCGGTGATTGATGCCGATGAGCATCCAAATATTGGACGCGTGCTTGACGCCATTGGCGCAAACGCCGCCTTGATACGCCCGGACAAATACATCGCTGCGAGCGCTGAGACTGACGTCGACATTGCGACGCTTGCTGCAATGACCTTGCCTTCCCCCTTGTTGAGACATGAAGAGAGAGAATCTGCACTATGAAACTTGCCTCCTTGAAATCCGGCGGCCGCGATGGCGCGCTAGTTGTTGTGTCGCGCGACCTGTCATGTGTGGCCGACGCCACCGGTATTACGCCAACCTTACGTGACGCGATTGAGAACTGGCAGCAGGTTGCGCCCACATTGCAGGAACTTGCGAACAAGATCGAAACCGGTGACGTGCAAACCATGCCTTATAGCCCGGCAAAGCTGGCCTCTCCCTTGCCCCGTGCGTTTCAATGGGCCGATGGCAGCGCTTATCTTAGCCACATGCGTTTGGTGCGCAAGGCGCGCGGCGTTGAGATGCCTGCGAACTCGGAAACCGATCCGATGTTGTATCAGGGCGGCAGTGACGGCTTTATTGGCCCTGTTGATCCGATCCCTTGTCTGGATACAGATTGGGGGTTAGATTTTGAGGGCGAAATCGCTGTGGTCACCGATGACGTACCGATGGGGTGCACGCCCGAGCAGGCCAAATCGCATATCAAACTGATCATGCTCTGCAACGACATCAGCCTACGCCACGTCATGCGCCCTGAGCTGGTCAAGGGTTTTGGCTTCTTCCAGTCCAAGCCCGCCAGCGCGTTCTCTCCGGTATGTGTCACACCAGACGAATTGGGCGATGCCTGGACCGGCGGACGCGTTAATCTGCCGTTGCTCACAGTGTATAATGGCGAAGAATATGGCAGGGTCCACGCAGGCAAAGACCTTACTTTTGAATTCCCCGATCTGATCGCGCATGCTGCCCGTACGCGGGATTTGTCAGCAGGAACGATCATTGGCTCTGGCACAGTCAGCAATGAAAACCACGATGAAGTTGGCTCCAACTGCCTCGCAGAAAAACGCATGATTGAGACCATTCGCACCGGCGAAGCCACCACGCGCTTTATGGAACCAGGCGACACTATCCGGTTCGAAATGTTGGGTGAAGATAGCCAAAGCATCTTTGGCGCTATTGATCAGACTGTGGTTGCTGGTTGAGATTGCACTTTGGGGCAGTCATAGTATGAGGCATGAATGGCACCAAACTCTGAAAACGTGCGGGCCCTCTCTCGGGGGCTGAAGATACTCAGGTTCCTTAACAAGACCGGAGCTGCACGCGCGGCTGAAATCGCCACAGAACTCGATCTGCCGCGTCCCACGGTCTATCGCTTGCTGCATACGTTGGAGGAAGAGGGATATGTTCTCTATTCCGGCAGCGATTCCCGTGTGCGCTTGTCCCCATTGGCGGCCTCATTAGGGGACAACGCCCCGATGCGGTCACGGCTCTGTCAGACGGCGGTGCCCATTCTGGCAAAATTCACGGATACCCATGCTTGGCCTCTCGATCTGTCCACCTACGAAGACGCGCATATGGTTATTCAGGAAACGACCCATAGCCGCAGCCCGCTGTCTGTAGATCCCGGGATGGTCGGGTTTTCGTTGCCAATTCTGCGTTCTTCGGCGGGGCGGGCTTATCTGTCGGTTTGCAGTGCGCGAGAGCGTGAGATGATCATCGAATTGCTGCGCGCGGAGGCCGCTGTCGAAGACTTGCCATTCTTGCAATCTGACTGGCTGGACAAAAACCTGACAGCTTACTTCAAACAGGGCTACGCCACACGCGGCCCGCGTTCGTTTCGGCCAAAGACCTCCAGTCTTGCGGTGCCGGTTCTTGCAGATGACCGTGCAATTGGTTGCTTGTCGATAATCTGGGTCACCAAAGCCATGACCATGGATCAAGCCATCGCAAGATACGCCATTGCATTGCAAGAAACCTCAGCAGAGATCGCAGCCGGGTTCAGCCACCTCAATGCCGCCGCTTTGTCCTGACGGTGATGTCCACTAGGCGGACAACTTCCCACATCACGCTTCCGGCAGCGTGCTGGAAAGTTAAGCATTATGAAAATTAAGGGAGGAAATCGTACTATGAAACACGCACTGATCACAGGAATTGCCGCCGTCGTCTGCTTCGCGATAGTTGAGTATTCCGGCAGCGAATATGCGGTTCGAACTTGACTGTTCCGGCGGGAACGGACGGCCGGTCTTGGGCAATTCGCCGCGCTGCCGAAATTCCTTTGCCGCTCGCGCGGGCAGTTTTTGCTCCTGCATGCGCTGCACCCGTATAGATCCGAATTGTCCCGCGTCTTACCAGTAGGTGCGGGGTGCGGCGAAAGGTAGGGTTGAATGGCCGCTTCCACGACGCTGGTTGCACCGCAGCAAAAATCTTGCTGCAACAGCGAGGAGATGCTGCGTGAGCAATATCTGCACGTGCATCAGGCCGCTCTGTCCCCGCACCTTACCAGTTCGAACGCGCCGCAGCGAATGGCAGCAAGAGCAAATTTGCGTCTAAGGCTGTGGGTCTGCTTTGGGCTGATTGTGTTGAAAAACTATTCCTTGATCGTAACAGTCTCTGCTGATTCAATCTGT
>NZ_MLCB01000060.1 GCF_001890925.1 Planktotalea frisia | reverse complement strand
GTCTTCAAGGTTGGATACATCTTAGCACGCTGTCCAGTTTTGCCGGACCACTTCACTCGGGTCCATCGAAAAGCCAGCAATCAGTGCCGACACCGTGGTCCACATGCTAAGCGCTTTGTCGAAGGCCTCTCTCTCAAAGGTATGAAAACAAAGGGTTACAATCCGACCTGTCGGTTTTTGCGGGACCATAAATTTGCTACCGTGCAGCAGCGAATATCCCGCTTTGTTCAGCGCAGTGCTAAGTTCTAAATTGCCGCCATGCGTGTCATTGGCGATGGAGTCTCGATCGCAATAGATCGTGCGTCTGCTTTGCTTGGATGTGAACAGCTCTATCAACGGATCAACTTTGAAATATTCACGCCGCATATATTCTTCTAACCATGTTTGGCTCATCGAACTACGCGCCCAAAGCATTGTCGCACTTTCGATGTCCAGAGCACCCGTATTAATCGCATCAACGCCAAGTTCGTTTGCAATTTTGAGTGCACAGAGCCACGTACTTTCACTGTCCTCACACGCGCTTAGGGCATCGAACGCATCCACGAGCGCATATTTGGTCAAGTTCATTTGATTTTCAACTTTCGCAAGAACGCGCAAGCGATAATACAAATCTCAACAGGCGCAAACAGTTTGAGATTTTCATCACCTCCGCGCGACCCCGCTGTAACACACCTTTCCTTACCGGAAGAAAACCCCCACCCTAGGAGCCAGCACTAGGAGTCTGCCCCATGCCCACTGAACGCCTGACCTTTCCCGGCCATTCCGGTCACGACCTCGCCGCACGGCTTGATATGCCTGATGGCCCACATTTGGCGACTGCTCTATTCGCGCATTGCTTTACCTGTTCCAAAGATATCCCCGCCGCGCGCCGGATTGCGCAGCGCCTTGCAGATCAAGGGATTGCAGTTTTACGTTTTGATTTCACAGGCTTGGGCCATTCTCAGGGCGAATTCGCAAACACGACGTTTTCCTCCAACGTCGATGATTTGAAAGCCGCCGCTGCGATGCTTGCTGAGCGCGGCATGGCGCCAAGCTTGCTGATCGGTCATTCCCTTGGCGGTGCTGCAGTATTGAAACTCGCGCCTGAACTAGAAGACATCAAAGCCGTCGTGACACTTGGTGCGCCTTTCGATCCAGAGCATGTCACACATAACTTTGGCGGCGCATTGGATGAAATCGCTGCGAACGGGAAAGCGGACGTTAACCTTGGTGGACGCCCTGTGACGATCGGGCAGGACTTTGTCGAAGACGTAAGTGCCGCAAATTTAAAAGACGCGATTGCGAAATCGAGAGCTGCGCTTTTGGTCATGCACGCCCCGCTTGATGCGATTGTTGGCGTTGAAAATGCCACGAATATCTTTGTCGCCGCGCATCACCCAAAAAGCTTTGTGACGCTTGATGACGCGGATCATCTGATCACCAATCCCGACGATGCCTGTTACGCGGCGGACGTGATTGCGTCGTGGAGCACACGATATCTCAAACTCGCGCGTCCTGCCCCACCAATCGGCACACCAGAAGGCGTTGTGCGTGTGCGCGAAGCGGATCCGCGTGGTTTTTTGCAAGACGTTTATGGTGGTTCGAACCATCACACATTGGCCGATGAGCCCCTTGCCTACGGCGGCACCAATCGTGGCATGTCGCCTTATGGGTTCCTCGCGGCGGCGCTTGGCGCGTGCACATCTATGACCATTCGCATGTACGCCCGTCGCAAAGGCTGGCCGCTGAAAGACATCTCTGTGGATGTAAGCCACGACAAGATGCACGCGCAAGATAGCGGCACACTTGAAAAGGTGGATGCCTTCAAGCGGGTGATTACGTTAAAAGGAAAGCTGGATGACACTCAGCGCGCGCGCCTGCTCGAGATTGCAGATAAATGCCCTGTTCACAAAACCTTGGAGCGTAGTTCTGAGGTGTTGACTGAATTGGTCTAAATCAAAAAAAGAGGCGCAGCAGGGTTTGCTACGCCTCAATTCTATTCGCGATGTGTTTGATTTAGTCGCGTGCGCGG
The DNA here is from genome assembly GCF_001890925.1 of Planktotalea frisia. Taxonomy (GTDB): domain Bacteria; phylum Pseudomonadota; class Alphaproteobacteria; order Rhodobacterales; family Rhodobacteraceae; genus Planktotalea; species Planktotalea frisia. The sequence continues at coordinate 3,405 of NZ_MLCB01000060.1, read as the reverse complement.
CCAACCAATTTCCATGCCAGCGGCAAGATGATCGCTGCGAGTGCTAGTTTCAAGAAATCGCCTAGCAAGAACGGTGTGAGACCCCACTGCAAGATTGGCTTGTCCCAACCATAGAGCATGCCGAGCCAGATCAAGCCTGGCACATAGATCAATGCGTTGCCGAGCAGCATTGCGCCCGCCATTTTCGGAGCCGAGCGATCCCAACCTGCGCGCGCAAGCGTGCCAAGTGCGAGCACTGCCAAAACGTAGCCCACCAGATAGCCGCCTGTGCTGCCCTTCATATACTCGAGACCGAATTTTTCGGCGGAAGAGCCTGCAAAAACATCGAAACCAAGCGCGCCAATGATCATGTAGCCAAGGATCGTCACAAGGCCCAAACGCGCGCCATAAGCAGCGCCCATCGTGAGAACCGCAAAGGTTCCAAGCGTCATGGGAACTGGAAACATCGGTACTTTGATCTTCGCGGCGATGGCCAGAAAGAGGATACCGGCGACAACCAAAGCGGCCTTTTTAGCAAGCATAAGCGCGCCATCTTGCGGCGCGATCACATCGCTAAGTGTTTTGTGAGTAAGCGACAGGTTCATAGTTTCTCTCCTGTTATATTGCGTTGCAGCATATGGGCTTGGCAATTTCAAAAGTGCAAGCGTAAATTCTTTGGTAACTTTGGTTAATCCTAATGCGTTGACTTCACGCAGGCTGGTAAACGCTTTGCATTGTGTAATTTTTTCGAGGTCCGGTAACAATCCAAACGCTCTGCCAGACAGGCCAATCTGCAAAATCATAGACCACATCATACTGATCCGGATCGCACCAATGGGCCGCATTTGCTGCACTTGCGAGGGCAATACGATGGAAGAAACGTCCATCCTCAAAGAACACATCGACGCCAGCGGCATCTGTGCGCCAAATATAGCGTCGCTCAGCGGTCATCGGCTTTGCACCGACTATCTGAAGTTGCCCCGTTTCCGAATAACGCCACTGATCGCCCTGCTCTGAAATCTCAGCAACTCCGAAAAATGATGCGTCTTGTCCGGACAGCGCATCTTCAATCCGCCGCTTGATCGTCCAGCGCCCCAGAAAATCTAGTGGCGTCATACTCATTTGCGAAGGGTCCCAATGCTTACGTCTTCAAAAGCACCAGTGAACCGCACTTTCGCGCCTGAAATCGCGACATCGTAGCAATCCCACAAGTCGCGCGGCGGCCACTGGCTACAATATTGATCCCCCTCAACGCGCCAGTTGCCCCAGCTATTCCCGCCCGCATTATAGAGCGTCTTGCCACTTTCGCGAAAATCCTGCCAAGCGCTCTCATAATCCAGCGTCACACCGATAAGCGTGTCTGTAATTTCAGGTCCGCTTAACGTGCGCCAATCGTCAGCCCCTTGCGCCACAGCGAAAGAACTCAAAGACCACAGAAACCCAATATATAGGCCAAAGCGTCTCACCTTACCCTCCTCGCTTGAACCACAATCGCGCGCATACTAAGAGGGCGCAACGCAAGCTGAAAGTCATGAAAAGGACAATCGCGCATGATCCCACGTTATTCCCGCCCCGAAATGGTCGCTATTTGGTCGCCTGAAAGCAAATTTCGCATTTGGTATGAGATCGAAGCCCATGCATGCGATGCCATGGCCGATATTGGTGTGATCCCGCGTGAGAATGCCGAAGCGGTCTGGAAAGCCAAGGATGTGGAATTCGATGTGGCACGCATTGATGAGATCGAGGCCGTCACAAAGCATGACGTTATCGCCTTCTTAACGCATCTCGCGGAACATGTTGGCAGCGAAGAAGCGCGATTCGTGCATCAGGGTATGACCAGTTCTGATGTCTTGGATACGTGTTTCAACGTCCAGCTGGTGCGCGCGGCTGACATTTTGATTGAGGACACAAAGGGGTTGCTTGCAGCGCTAAAGCGTCGTGCGATGGAGCATAAAAACACGATCCGCATTGGCCGCAGTCACGGTATTCATGCAGAGCCGACAACAATGGGCCTGACGTTTGCACGCTTTTACGCAGAGATGGATCGCAATCTTGCGCGTCTGAAAGTTGCCCGTGACGAGATCGCGACTGGCGCAATTTCCGGCGCGGTTGGAACGTTTGCCAATATCGACCCTGCCGTGGAAGAGCATGTTTGCGCGAAACTTGGTCTGTCGCCCGAGCCGATCTCGACACAAGTGATCCCGCGTGATCGTCATGCCGCCTTCTTTGCCGCACTTGGCGTTGTTGGATCTTCCATCGAGAATATCTCGACTGAAATTCGCCACATGCAACGTACAGAAGTTCTTGAAGCCGCTGAGTTTTTCTCGATGGGACAAAAGGGTTCGTCGGCTATGCCACATAAAAAGAACCCCGTTTTGACCGAAAACCTGACTGGTCTTGCACGCCTTATTCGTATGGCTGTGGTTCCGGCGATGGAAAACGTAGCCCTTTGGCATGAGCGTGATATTTCGCACAGCTCCGTTGAGCGCAATATTGGTCCTGACACGACGATTACACTCGATTTCGCCCTCGCGCGTTTGACTTCTGTGATAGAAAAATTGTTGGTATATCCCGAGAACATGCTGGCAAACATGAACAAATTTCCGGGTTTGGTGATGAGCCAGCGGGTCCTTTTGGCCCTTACGCAAGCAGGAACCAGCCGCGAAGATGCGTACCGCCTTGTGCAGCGCAACGCGCTCAAAGTTTGGGAAACGGGCTGCGATTTCAAAGAAGAATTGCTCGCGGATGAAGAGGTCGTTGCAGCACTTGGAGTCGATCAAATCGAGGCGAATTTCGATCTTGAGTATCACACAAAGCACGTTGATACGATCTTCCGTCGGGTATTTGGCGAGAGCTAAACGACTGTGAACACATAAAAATCGCGTTGGCTGGAGAAAAGTCTTAGATCTTCAGCCAATGTTTACAATTTGGCGTCAAACACACAGGCAATCCGCAACGATAAGGCGATTGTAAATGCAGTTAGGTCAAATGATGCCGGCGAGTGCGCAAGCGAGGCTCCCGGCGCGCAAAGTAAATTCCGCTGAAAAAGCCGCCATCGTCGTGCGCTTTTTATTGAATGAGGGCGCGAATGTCCCAATCGATACTTTGCCAGAGGCTTTGCAGGCTGAACTCACGCAACAAATGGGCAGTCTGCGGCGCATAGATCGCGCAACTTTGATCAGCGTTATCGAGGAATTTGCGACTGAACTCGAGGAAACGGGTCTCACTTTTCCCAAAGGCGTTGCGGGCGCGCTCAGCGAACTAGATGGCAAGATCAGTCCAGGTGCAGCCGCTCGGATTCGCAAACGTACTGGAGTGCGTGCTATTGGCGATCCTTGGGAAAAGCTATACACAGAGTCCTCGAGCACCCGACTTTTGACGGGTTGACGTCTGACCGTAGAACGATTCAGCTAACCGCATGATCCG
>NZ_MLCB01000059.1 GCF_001890925.1 Planktotalea frisia | reverse complement strand
CGGATCATGCGGTTAGCTGAATCGTTCTACGGTCAGACGTCAACCCGTCAAAAGTCGGGTGCTCGAGGACTCTGTGTATAACAGTTTTTTTGAATAAAATACAGCAGCCATACAATGCAACGCTACGCAATTGCGCTTATGCCTTAATATTCTGACAACGGCCTAACCTGCATGCCTAAAGTGTCAAAATTGGCGGTGGACAATCAGCTCTCAAAAGCCTCTCGCCACGTCGGCCATTCGGACTTCAAAATCGAGACCCAAGCAACATCGCGTTGCCATCCGCACCGATCGCTGCCCAAAACGGTTGATGGTCTCTGCTTGAGCGCGTTAATAAACTCAGCAAGCGCGCTTTGCGTCGTGAATGGACTAAACCTGAGATTGGCGAAACTTACAGCTGCGTCCTTGGCATGTGCCCAAAGACTGCAAACACAAGTCGCAATCAGGCTACCCATCGCGGCGTGTTTCAGCGATAGAGAAGGCATGAGTTTTTTCGCCAACCTTTCTGATAACGCCAAAGGCGCACTCTTTATGATGTGCTCGATGGCGGCTTTCACGTTTAACGATCTTTTCATCAAAGCGATCGGGACCGACGTTCCATTGCCTCAAATGCTATTGCTGCGCGGTATTTTGGCCTGCGTTATGATCTATATACTCGCGCGATATTTGAACGCGCTGGCGTGGCCGGAACGCGCCAAGGATCGCTGGTTGATCGTATTGCGCTCCGGCGCGGAAGTTGCTGCGGCCTATTTCTTTTTAACCGCTCTTTTGCACATGCCCTTCGCCAATGTGACTGCCATTTTGCAGACCCTACCATTGACCGTGACGTTGGCCGCAGCGCTGGTGTTCAAAGAGGCGGTGGGCTGGCGACGCATGCTTGCCATTGTGATCGGCTTTTGCGGGATGATGTTGATCGTGCGCCCCGGCACGGAAGGCTTCACCATCCACTCAATTTACGTGTTGATAGCCGTCGTTTGCGTCACCGTGCGCGACCTCGCGGCCCGTCGGTTGAGCAAAGAGGTTCCATCGCTCACGGTCACTTTGGTCGGCGCAATTTTTGTCACTGTGTTTGGTGGCGTTGGCGCTGTTGTGACGGGTGAATGGACGGACATGACGTCTACGCAAATCGCGATGCTGATCGCCTCCGCGATCTTCGTGATAGGGGGTTATGTGTTTTCCGTGATGGTCATGCGCATTGGCGAAGTCGGGTTCACGTCGCCGTTCCGCTACACTGCAATGCTTTGGGCCTTACTGCTCGGCTATGTGTTCTTTGATGAATGGCCTGAGCCGCTGACGTTTATCGGCGCAGGGCTGATCGTCGCGACAGGTATTTTCACGCTCTACCGCGAAAGTCGTGCGAAAAAGCGTCAGGCAAAGACAGCGCGAATATGATCTGCATCAACGTTAAATGTGTCACGGATCATTTGTTCGCCATCTGCGTCTAAGAGTGTCAGCTTCGGTTGACTGACGTTGGGGCCTTGGCGGCTATCGTTGAAATCGTTGTGACCGCGCAGATACATCACTGGTTTATCAAAGCTGATCGAAGGCATGAAACGGCCCATGCGGCCATGCGCGAAGTTCATGATTGATTTGCGGATATGCGGCGCGACGGAGCAACCCAAGGCAACTCCCCAGAAGGGATGATAGGTTTCTTCCGCGTGCAGGCCTTGCGCGTCAGGGCGCACGACGTAGCCGCGCGGGAAGTCGAAAGCGACGAACTTGTTGCGTTCTAGCAGGGGGCGGCAATCCATGGCCGCGCGTTTGAACTCTTCCACGAAAGTGAGAGCGATTGCGTCGTCATCGTCATGGCGAAACTGCAAGCAGGGCGCGTCACTCCTCATGCGTGCCGCATTTATTGCTTTCTGCATCGTCTCGCGGTGATCCGCCGGGGCGTGCGCTTGGATGGTGATGTGTTTGATCGGCGCGCATAGATCGAAGAGACGTTCTTGATATTTCTCGGGAAGATTATCCCCGATAACGATAACAAAGGTGAAATCTGTCTCCGTTTGCGCGGCGATTGAGGGAAGCATGATTGTCTCGAAATGACGAAACCGCTCTTCCATGCGCTCGGGGCGATAGAGATAAGCAGATCGATCCTCGACCCCCTCATGTTCCACCTGAAAACCGCCAAGGGCAGGGTAAGAGAACCGACAAAGTCCGATGATTTGCATGAGGCGGCTCCTGTGATACCCGAACGCAGGTTCAGCATGGCATCGCCACCCCGATCCATCAAGGGGCAGGGCGTGTTGACACCTCATGCGACTCCCCCTATACGCGCGCTATCCGGCTCAAGATCCTTATCTTTTGCCGATATCATATCGACTGTGGTCAAGTCCTTGGCACTTACAGCCAACGACCTCTGAAACCCAACCGCGACGTTCACCTCGGAATGGGAACGTTTGCGGTTTTTTCGCTTGTTTACAGGCGATTGTGCTCCACGGCACGGCAGATTTCGCGTCACCCGCATTAACGGGTAGGTGGCAAAACTAAGTTGAGAGATGGGGAAGACACCTTCTATGCCAACGATCCAACAGCTGATCCGCAAGCCGCGTCAGCCTAAAATCAAGCGCTCTAAGTCGCAGCACCTAGAGCAGTGCCCACAGAAACGCGGTGTTTGCACACGCGTTTATACAACAACTCCGAAAAAGCCGAACTCCGCTATGCGTAAGGTTGCCAAAGTGCGCCTGACCAACGGTTTCGAGGTTATTTCGTATATCCCAGGTGAGAGCCACAACCTTCAGGAGCACTCTGTGGTTCTGATCCGTGGCGGTCGTGTAAAAGACCTTCCCGGTGTGCGTTACCACATTCTTCGCGGTGTTCTGGATACTCAGGGCGTCAAAGATCGTAAGCAACGTCGTTCGAAGTACGGCGCGAAGCGTCCTAAATAAGGAGAGGCTGATATGTCACGTCGTCACGCCGCTGAAAAACGCGAAGTCCTGCCCGATGCCAAGTATGGCGATCGCGTACTGACTAAATTCATGAACAACCTGATGATCGACGGCAAAAAGTCCGTCGCTGAGCGCATCGTATATTCTGCGATGGTTCGGGTTGAAGAGAAGATCAAGCGCGCACCTATCGAGGTGTTCCACGAAGCGCTGGACAACATCAAACCGTCCGTCGAAGTACGTTCCCGCCGTGTTGGTGGTGCTACGTATCAGGTACCGGTTGAAGTGCGCCCAGAGCGTCGCGAAGCATTGGCCATTCGTTGGTTGATCAAAGCGTCCCGTTCACGCAACGAAAACACCATGGAAGAGCGCCTTGCAGGCGAGCTGATGGATGCTGTGAACACACGTGGTTCCGCTGTTAAAAAGCGCGAAGACACTCACAAGATGGCCGAGGCGAACAAAGCCTTCAGCCATTACCGCTGGTAATCTAGAGGAGTACGCCTAATGGCACGCGAATACCCCCTCGACCGATACCGCAACTTCGGTATCATCGCGCACATCGATGCAGGTAAAACGACCTGTTCCGAGCGCATTCTTTTCTACACTGGAAAAGAGCATAACATCGGTGAGGTGCATGACGGCGCCGCAACGATGGACCACATGGAACAAGAGCAAGAGCGCGGAATTACGATTACGTCTGCTGCTACGACGACGTTCTGGGAGCGCACAGAGGACGGTATAACACCTGACTCTGAAAAGCACCGCATGAACATCATCGACACACCTGGCCACGTTGACTTCACAATTGAAGTTGAGCGCTCGCTGGCTGTTCTCGACGGCGCGGTTACTGTTCTTGACGGTAACGCCGGTGTTGAGCCACAGACAGAGACAGTTTGGCGTCAGGCTGACCGTTATAAAGTTCCACGTATCGTGTTCGTTAACAAAATGGACAAGATTGGCGCGGACTTCTTTAACTGTGTTCACATGATTGAAGACCGTACAGGCGCGACTGCGATTCCTGTCGGCATTCCAATCGGTGCAGAGACAGAGCTGGAAGGCCTTCTTGACCTCGTTACCATGGAAGAATGGTTGTGGGAAGGTGAAGACCTTGGCGCGTCTTGGGTGAAAGCCCCTATTCGTGAGAGCCTACAAGATCAGGCGAACGAGTGGCGCATGAAGCTGGTTGAAGCGGCTGTCGACATGGACGACGACGCAATGGAAGCATATCTTGAAGGCAATGAGCCTGACGTGCTGACACTGCGCTCTTTGATCCGTAAGGGTTGCTTGGCGATGAAGTTTGTACCTGTTTTGGGCGGTTCTGCGTTCAAAAACAAAGGTGTGCAGCCTCTTCTCAACGCTGTTGTCGACTATCTGCCGAGCCCGCTCGACGTTGTTGATTACATGGGCTTTAAGCCTGGTGACGAGACAGAAACACGTGACATTGCCCGCCGCGCGGATGATGACATGGCGTTCTCTGCACTTGCGTTCAAAATCTGGAATGACCCGTTTGTTGGCTCGCTGACATTCACACGTATCTACTCTGGTACGTTGTCAAAGGGTGATACATTCTTGAACTCGACCAAAGGCAAAAAAGAGCGCGTTGGCCGGATGATGGTCATGCACTCTAACGACCGTGATGAGATTTCCGAAGCTTACGCGGGTGATATCATTGCATTGGGCGGCCTCAAGGACACGACAACCGGTGACACACTTTGTGCCGTCAACGAACCTGTTGTTTTGGAAACGATGACGTTCCCACAGCCTGTGATCGAGATCGCGGTTGAGCCTAAAACAAAGGGCGACCAAGAGAAAATGGGCATCGCGCTTCAGCGTCTATCTGCTGAGGATCCATCTTTCCGTGTTGAGACTGACCTCGAGAGTGGCCAGACGATCATGAAGGGTATGGGCGAACTTCACCTTGATATTCTTGTCGACCGTATGCGTCGTGAGTTCAAAGTTGAAGCGAACATTGGTGCACCACAAGTTGCTTATCGCGAGACGATTGGTCACGAAGTTGAGCACACGTATACGCACAAGAAGCAGTCTGGTGGTTCTGGTCAGTTCGGTGAGGTTAAGCTTTTGATCTCTCCAACAGCTCCGGGCGAAGGTTATTCGTTTGAGTCCAAGATCGTTGGTGGTGCTGTTCCGAAGGAATACATCCCGGGCGTTGAAAAGGGTATCAAATCTGTCATGGACTCCGGTCCTTTGGCGGGCTTCCCTGTGATCGACTTCAAGGTTCAGCTGCTGGACGGTAAGTTCCACGATGTTGACTCTTCCGTGCTTGCGTTCGAAATCGCAGCTCGTATGGCAATGCGCGAAGGTATGCGCAAAGCTGGTGCGAAACTGCTCGAGCCAATCATGAAAGTCGAAGTGATCACGCCGGACGAGTACACAGGTGGCATCATCGGTGACCTCACATCCCGTCGTGGTCAGGTTCAAGGTCAAGACAGCCGTGGCAATGCCATTGCGATTGATTGCTTTGTGCCTTTGGCGAACATGTTCGGTTACATCAACACACTTCGTTCGATGTCTTCTGGCCGTGCGAACTTTTCTATGCAGTTCGATCACTACGAGCCGGTTCCGCAGAACATCTCTGACGAGATCCAAGCGCAATACGCATAAAACGAGCGGTGCGTGGGAAACCACGCACCCTACACCACATCCCGTAGGGTGCTGATCGCTTAGGCCAAGCACCGTCTTATTTGAAGGAGTCCCACCATGGGCAAGGAAAAGTTTGAACGCAATAAACCGCACGTCAACATCGGCAC
>NZ_MLCB01000058.1 GCF_001890925.1 Planktotalea frisia | reverse complement strand
ATAAAGAATATGAAATCCAAACCCGCAAACTCTCGTTATGAATGAGGGAGCCTAGGGGGGCAGGTCATGATTCATGCTATTGGGCGTGGTTCCCCAGCCGGACCATGCCCCACAAGTTTTGTCACTGACGCTTTATCAACAATATTTGTTTTTTTCTTTCTGGATAGCGCTTAGCTCGCCCATGCTCTGTTGAAGCTTGTACAATGTCACCACTCGCTGAAACCTCAATATGTACTCGCAGCGGAACCGGACATTTGGCGGCAACCATTTTGACGGTCCTGATGCTGATTTTTGTCGGTTTACGCTTTTTTCAACCGCAAAGAGATTAATTGGATCATTTGCAAATTGCCGCCGCTTAGTCGATGACCAGTTATGCGCCCCTCGCTCCCAGCTGTACTTCAGAGGAACTAAATGATCGATGTCAAGAAACTGGCTCTCTGTGAAAATTCGATCGGTGTAGGGGTCCAGCCACCTACCACGTACTACTCTGCAGCTGTTTTCTGATAAGTCTATCGGGCCGGTCGACAGCTCTTGAAGGAATTCGTGGCGTGTATTTTGGCAATCGTTGTCCACATCGGCCCATGCACCAAATGAAGAACGGTCATAATTTGGGACGTCAGCAAATAAGGCTACGCTGCTTACCACACAGGTAAACCAGACCGACATGAATTTCAATTTCATACAAGACATACTGTAAATGCAAAAAGTTCTGATAGAGCCATTCATTGTTTGCGCCGAACCCGGATTTCTATTCGGCGAAGCTGCGTAGGGTCATATGTCTCAGGGGATAGGTTCATTTCATCTGCAGGACTAATCATCTGTGCAGCAGAATAGGGTAAGATTGTGTATCCCTGCAGTTCGGGAATCTTCATCAACTCCCTCGTAACACTCAACGCACGCGCATATCCTAAACCTGCATTGTCGTTTGCTCTCAGAGCAATACTGTTCGCGGCCTGCAAGTCAGCAGCGGACACCTCGTCTAGGTTTGTTGTTCGAGTACTCCTCATTCTTTGAAGATCCGTGTGACCGATAACTTCGATCACATCAGCATCATAGTCTTCTAAAATACTCAAAATTTGCCGAGATATTTCGTTAGAAAGTGCCGCTTGGAACTCGTCAGCTAGCTTTGCGCTGCCAACTTTGAATGAATAATCTTTCGCTTCACTTAATGAGATAATTGGCGGCCAGTTGTTACCAGACGGAGCTTTAGGTGTTGGATTAGCCTTCTCAAGAGCAGCTTCTCTAATTTCACGTATCTCTTCAGGCGAAAGTTGAGATACGGTGTCAGCGTTCGAGAAGAACTGTTCTCGTTGATCAGGATTTAGTTCTGACAATATCGCTGCTTCGTCTTGGCTTACTGAATATTGTGCGACTGTAGTAAGCTCTTCCCACTCATCAACAGTAGATAGCTGAAGTTCCTTTACGAAATTTGGATTGTCCTCCAAGGCATAAAGAAACTCTTCAGCTTTCCGCGGGTTGGTAGCCTGTAGTTTTACAAATTCCTCTATTACCGTGTTTAGAAACTCATTGCCGATCCTACTTTTGGATGAAGATGCTATCTGTACCGTTAAAATCTTGATTTGGTCCGCTAGAGCTTGGTTTTCTGTAGAAAGAACTCTGTTGATCTCTTCTTGTGCCGATAATTCTTCGTTGGATTGCGCTAATTTTTGATCGGCTGCCTTCAACTCGTCATTAACAATTTTTAAAAACAACAATATACAGAAAATCAACAACAGCAGAACTTCAGCCATCGTGAGGCCAAAAATAACTCCCCTTCTGTAGCTTTCAGCTTCTCCCGATATTGTGCGTTTGGATACCATGCCTTTAAGACCGGTCTGCAACGAACTTCAGTTTGCGTTCGATTGCGCTTTTGGCCTCTGCAAGGGTCAGGTACTGTTTATCGTTTACAAAGTACCCCTTACCCTGTCCGCGATAAACTATAGCGCTCCCCATATGCATAAAAGTCTGCATGTAAGAGGATTTGACGAAGCTTTGTGCCGACGATAGGGCGGCGCTGTCTCTAGTTTTCCGCTCTTCAGCGACATCGCCTGTATTACCTTCAGTAGTCTCTACTGAACTTTGAACATAACGCTTGGCAGGCGCAGAGTAGTCAATACTTGCTTGTTCATTAAACTGATCAAATGCCGCCTTCAGCTCGTCGATACCTTCTTGCCTACCTTCAACTAATTCAGCTTGCACTTTGACGAGTTGCTCACGGAGGGACGCTACAATCTTGTCGTCTATAATTCCTGTGTCTGCATAATGCTTGGTCAGCTTGACCAAAGCGGATGATACTTCATCTATTTTTTCAATGGCTTTTCGATTAGCTGCAGTAAGCTCACGATTGCTTTCGGTTACACTGGCGATTGCGCTTGTGGCTTCGATGTTGGCATCTTTGGTTTTTTCGGCCAATTCCAGTAACGGTTTAGCACTATGTTCTGCCAGTTCTTCAACGGACCTAAGAACTTTTTCAGATATTTCCTCGACGTTCTTTTGAATGTCAGCATATCCTTCAGCTAACACTTGCAGGGACAGCTGCCTAAAATCAGACAGCTGGGAGACAGTCTCTGTCATTTCAGACTTTACTCTACGAGTGGCTTCGGCAAGCTCGAGCCTAGACGCTTCTTCAATGTCAGCTGGGTCGACACGCAACTGGTTTAAACCTACTCGTGCTGCAATACCAATCAGCGTTGACACAATTGCTACTCCGAAGTTGGCTAGAATGGCATCGGGACTATCTACCGACAAGGCAACTGCGAGGGAGGTCAATGTGTACAAAAAGCCAAGATAATAAATATTATCAGCGGCCACATCAGTCCTTAGTTTCGTGGCAGGGACTAGAGTGACAAAGATCACATAACCCCCCATCAAAATAAGAGCTGTGACAATTATTATCGCCTTGGGTACTGAAGAACTTGGTTCGAAAAAAGCGTACACTATGGTCTTTTCAAAAATCAGAATAAGTGCTCCAATGACGTAAACCGCAAAGAAAAATAATGCATGACGGCTTGAGCCAATGTTGCTAGGGCCGCGCCTCCTCTTAACCATCAAAGCTCACCACTGAGTATTTTTATAGAGTTAATCTCGGACGAAAATTCTTGCTTGAATACCTTGGCCCAGAACCGAACTACATCCAATGTTGAATATTTATTTTGATCTCGACGGACGATGAGTATCTCAATGTCCAAAGCCTTGTATGATTTTCCAAACTTCTCGGTCGCTCTGCTCGCGCTAAACGCCTCAAAATCTAATCCGCTCTGGTACACAGAGAACACGTCTGTGTGCTCTAGCATGTCTGTAATTAAAATAATTTTATTTTTGCCTGCTGGATATGATGCCGCATCAACATCCATTGGATCGGGCATGATCACACTCAGTTCCTGCAAAGAGGAGAGTAGCGGAGACCTCCTGGCCTCGAACTCTTCCTCGAACACTGTCTCCAGTGCCTTTGAAAGGGTTACTTCAAACTCAGAATACTTTGCAGAAATTAGAGCTGGGTTGGCTGTAAGCCCCTGTTGAGCAAGATCGTCCATTTGGTCTAAGCGCCCCGGGTTGCATACGCTTGCTACCGGCTCTCTCTCAAGGCCGTCCTCGTCTAGCGTGAATACAGACACGCGATAATAACGAGGTATAGTGCGCTGGACCTCTAGGATGTTTCTCCGCACCTCTTCTTTGGTGATCCGCGACATACCGTCAGTTGTGTCCAACAACAGAGCGACGGTTCCTCGCGAACCCGCTTTTGGACAAAGGTCCGCCTGCTCTAGTGTCACTGGTTTCTCGGTATTCAACAGAAGAAAGGCACCCGCGCCAACGAGGGCGGTGAAAAAACTAAATGCAGCAATAATTGCAAATATAGTGCCCGAGTTACCCTTCGACTTTTTCCGCTTGTTCCGCGTTTTGCGTTTTTTGACCATCAGAATACTCTTCGTTTAGGATGTCGAGATTGCGATATTGACGAATGCCGTTGGAATACTCGTCGAGCACGACCCTGATTTGGTCATCAAGTATTTGCTTTGCTTGAGTTATCCTTGACTTAATTTCTTGTGCTTCCCTAGGCTCGAACGATGCGCCAGATGAGAGTGACATCTCGGGAACTAGATAGCGTTTATTGAAACGATCAGGAGCTGGCTCGGTCCGACATTTTTTATTGCTCTCGTAATAAAACGAGAAAAGGGCGTTAGCTGCCCGCTGAAGTTGCTCATGATGCGCTGCATAAAGGCTGCTCAACCGATTACGGTTTGAGAGAATATTATCCAGTTCGCGCTGACGTGCTGAAAGTGCTGAACCAATCTCCGTCAGCTGATCTTGATAATCTGCTTTAATTTCGTTCAAATCTTCAATCAGATCGTCAAACTGTTCCTTGTACTCAGTCTGCTCTTCATCCCAGCGCGCTTGCCTCTTGGTGTATCCGGGAAAGATATCGGAAAAAGTTATGACATCGACTAAGGTAACCACCGCGAAGAGTACGCCAATGGCAAACAGCATCCAGCTTTCAAAGTCGTTCAACCCAAGAGGGTTCTGCAGTATATTTTGGAGTATATCAGCACCAGCGCCGTCAACAAAGGTTGATGCGACCTCCCGGTAATGCGCAAGAGCTAAGTTTATCGCCAACACTATAGCAATCCATGCGGCGATTCCGAGAAGCCCCAATAATTTCCAAAACAACCCTCGCCTAACTATTTGTTTAATGACGTACAGCGTGAGGACTATTGAGAAACCAATGTTGAGTGCAGCGAAGGTGAGTGCCTCAAACACGCCACCAATGAGGCCTTGTGTGCTGCCTTTGGCGAGATAGGTGCCGTTGAAGTAGGTTTCAAAAACGAGCATCGTCAAAATGATTAGAACGCGCAACACCATGTCCAATGATGTAACCGTTTTAGCTGTGCGGTGTTGTAGGCCGTTGGACTTTCGAAAATAGCTATACTCCGTTTCAACATCTAGGAGCTTTCGCCTACGAGTGTTCATATCATTCAAGCCACTCTGAATTTGCGCTTGAATGTCACTGACGGCCAATGGGCCAGCTTGTCTAAGCTCCGAAAAGTGACCCTCAAAGTCCAAATTTGAGATTCGCTCATTGTAAGTGTGGATTTGGTTCTCAGCAGACTCATTTGCTGATGATTTCGCGGCAGCAATGCGCTCTTGTATCTGAGACTCAATTTCATCGGGGATTTGCGAATCCGAGGAAGGTTGGTTTTCCGCGCCCTTCTCCACACCTTTTTCCTCTAAAATCAGTTCTTTAGCCACCTTATCAACATCGAATTGACCAAAAATTTCGGTGTTGATGCGGTAATCATGTTGAGGCGTTTTGAACGCGTCGATAAGCTTTGAAAGTGACGGACTGGCCATGTTAACTCTTACTTGTTTCGGGCAAATTGCTAGACTAAGGAGTAAATATCAACTGGGAACGTAAATTTAACGTCAGAAAGCACCGGAGATACTTCATCAATCTTGCATTTCCGACGGCGTAATTACAGTCAGTATATTGACCCTAGCTGTCATAATTTCACAACCAGACTCATAAAGAACAGCTGGCTCTCCACATGATGCGGCCGTTGAGCTGCTGGAGTATCCCCGTGAAAGTGGTCCAACAACCGGGGTAATTTGATTCCATAATTTGGGGGGGGTGAAGTGGTCCTACTAATTCGGACAGGTTTGTGGCTCAGCTAAGATGTAATCGGG
>NZ_MLCB01000057.1 GCF_001890925.1 Planktotalea frisia | reverse complement strand
ATAAAGAATATGAAATCCAAACCCGCAAACTCTCGTTATGAATGAGGGAGCCTAGGGGGGCAGGTCACCGGCCATTTCAGACAACAGCCCGAGATGAACCTGATAGAGCAAACCTAGAGCGAAGAAACGAACGAACGCTGTAATTCCAGCAAACGTATATTGCGCGAAAGTGCCCGACGTTCTTGCACAAGAAGCGCACGTTTCTCCCTGCTCTCTTCTGCGATCAAGCTGCGCTCTATCTCATCGATGCGGTACTGCGCTTGAGTAATCTCTTCGTTGAATGCGCGATACTCCAAGCCTTTCTCATTGGCAGCCCGTAGCGATTGGGTTTGCGTGGCAGGGCACACAGGACGCAACTCATTGCCCTTTTTCCCCTCTGAATAGGCTTTCGCAGGGACGCAGTACGCAGGCAGGCCACGTTGACGGCCCTTTTCCCAAAGGCTTTGCACAGGACGCACATCGCTTTTTTCACAAGCCTTTGCATGGCTTTGCAGATAATCGCTGGTACGCCCGTTGGTGCCATCTCGGAAACCGATTTCTTCCCAATTTCCTGTGAGGCACTCTTCTTTCGAGAGCGTGGCGCAGCCAGACACTGTGAATGAAAGCAAAAGAATGAGAACGACGCGCATAAGGGAATCCTTGGAGTTAAAGCTCGCCCCAACCTTGCAATCCGACACCTATGTTATGCAATAACACATCCCTCAAATGAAAAACCCCGCCCAAAGGGACGGGGTAACCAAACTCGATGACAAGCGTTTAGCCTTTTTTCAGCACACGATTGCCAAGCGTCTCTGCGATCTGCACAGCGTTCAAAGCAGCACCTTTGCGCAGGTTATCGGACACGCACCACAGGTTAATTCCGTTATCAATCGTGCTGTCCTGACGGATACGCGAAATAAACGTCGCATAGTCGCCAACGCACTCAACGGGCGTGACGTAGCCACCATCCTCGCGCTTGTCGATCACCATGACACCGGGGGCTTCGCGCAGGATGTCGCGGGCCTCATCTTCGTCGAGGAAATCCTCGAACTCGATGTTGATCGATTCAGAGTGACCCACGAACACAGGCACACGCACACAGGTCGCTGTAACCTTAATTTTCGGATCGACGATCTTCTTCGTTTCCGCGACCATCTTCCATTCTTCTTTGGTTTCACCACTATCGAGGAACACATCGATATGCGGGATCACATTAAACGCGATCTGCTTGGTGAAGGTTTTCGGCGGCTTGTCGTCGGTCGGGTTGTAGATCGACTTGGTCTGATCCCACAACTCGTCAGCGCCGCCTTTGCCTGCACCAGAAACGGACTGATACGTGCTGACGACAACACGCTTGATGCGCGCGCGGTCATGCAAAGGCTTCAGTGCCACAACCATCTGCGCAGTCGAGCAGTTAGGATTCGCAATGATATTTTTCTTGGAATACCCATGGATCGCCTCTGGATTCACCTCTGGCACGATCAATGGAACATCCGGATCATAGCGATAAAGCGACGAGTTATCGATCACAACGCAACCGGATTTTGCGGCCACAGGCGCGTACTTCTTGGTGGCGTCAGAGCCAACAGCGAAGAGCGCAATGTCCCACCCCGTGAAGTCGAACGTGTCCAAGTCTTTCGTCTTCAACGTTTTTTCACCAAAGCTGACTTCCGTACCCATGGATTTACGGCTCGCCAATACGGCCAGCTCATCCACTGGGAACTTGCGCTCATCCAGGATGTTCAACATTTCACGGCCCACATTACCGGTGGCGCCAACGACGACGACTTTATACCCCATCGGGTTACTCCTTTACGGGTTTGAAGACGTGCGGGCGCACATCAACGCGGCTGCTATACGCCTATCTTGAGCATTGGAAAAGGGGGGCGCGCACTGCGATAGAGCGTTTGTGACTTAATCGAGCCTGTCTTCGCAAAAAGCATAGATCGCAAGGCCGAAAACCAGCAATCCCCCATAGAGCAAAAAGATCGCATGATAGGGGTCAGCCGGGCTTAGCGTATCCGTTGATAGGCTGGCATGCATGCGGCCAGAGATCATCTGCACCAGCCCAACACCGCCAATTCCAAAGAGGTTCATCAACGTCACCCCCCGCCCCGCCAGATGCGCCGGCACGAACGCACGCCCATGCGCCATCATCAAAGGGAAAGACATGCCAAAGAAGCCAACAAGACTAAAGAGTAAGACAGCCTCCCAATAGCCGCTCGCAAGACCTAACCCCAATGCGAGGCAAGTCAGAGCGCCAAAACTATTGCCCCCAAAGATCGCCCATTTGCGCGTCCCCAGCAAACGATCCAAAGGCCCATAACACAGCGTCCCCGCGATCATCGCGCTCGCCATGATAAGCGACGCGGTGCCAGCATTGCCACCGAACACCTCAGTGACATACGGCCCGATCCACAAACCTCGGATCGCCCCTGTTGGCGCATAAGCAACAAACATCAGCGGAATGATCAACCACAGCGCAGGCATCTTCAGAAGCGTCAGAACAGAGCCACCCGCATCACTCTCGACCCTCTCAGGATCTTTGATCGCAAAGAACAATCCAATGGCGATCAAACCCGTAATAACAGCCAAAACCATCACCGTTTCGCGCCATCCAAACGCATCAACCGCGAGCGCGAGCGGCACAGAGCCCGCAAGATTGCCCAAAGATCCAACGCCAATCATCACAGAGGCAAGTGTGGCAAACATCGCCGCTGAGTAGACCCGTGCAAAAACGAAAAAGCTCGCCATCAACACGGGTGCACAACCGACCCCAATCAGTAGCATAGCGATATTTAGATGAAGCGGCGTATTCGCCATTGCAAAAACAAACGCACCTCCGGCACCACCAAAAAGCAAAAGCCAAGACGCTGTCCGCCGAGGTCCAAGCGTATCAAGCGCCCAGCCAACAGGGATTTGCATGGCCGCGAATGAAAGAAACCAAAGCCCCGATGCCATGGCCAAATCGTCCGGCGCTGCGCCTAGGTCAGCCCCTAAAACATCCGTCATGACTGCCAGAAAAGCACGGTAGAACTGACTTAGCACATAGGCCAAACTCAAAAGGAATAGACCCGCTCTCATCGCATTCTCACTTTTTCAGACGTCCTGAACTGAGTGTCAGAGAATTGATGCATCAGCAAGCGCCACTCTACGCTTCCTCTCTTTCCAAATATCCTGTGGGGGTCTGGGGGAGTGAAACTCCACCAGTTGGTCGGATTGCTTTAGCAATTCGAAATACATCAATTAGGTATTGTCTTCACCAAGCTTGGGCGACGGCCGATCCAGCGCAAGCTCTGCATCCGAAAACACATAAGGCGCGCGCACACCTGCGATGCCATCAAGCTCGATCTGCATACCGCGCGCTTTGATCTGGGGATCAGCCAGCATCTCACCCATATCGTTGATCGGACCTGCGGGCACACCATGCGCTTCACAAGCTGCGAGCAGTTCGATCTTGGACATCTGCAAGGTTTGATCTGTCAAAAGACGCGTCATCTCATCACGATTTGCGATGCGATCTGCGTTGGTTGCAAAACGTGCTTCAAAACCCATCTCCTCAACACCTAGCAACAAACATAACCGCTGGTACTGCGGATCATTGCCGGTCGCGATGATGATGTGGCCGTCACTGCAATCAAACACCTGATAGGGCGTCAAATTCATATGCGCGTTGCCCATCATGCCGGGCGCGTCACCTGTCGCGAGATAGTTCATCGCTTGGTTCGCGGTTACGGCCACCGCCACATCCAACAGCGCCATGTCGATGTGCTGGCCTTTGCCCGTCGTGTGACGTTGATGCACAGCTGCCAAAATACCAGACACGGCATAGACGCCCGTAAAGATATCCGTAATCGCAACGCCCGACTTTTGCGGCTGACCACCGGGTTCGCCAGTGATGGACATCAAGCCTGACATGCCTTGGATGATAAAGTCATACCCTGCGCGATGCGCATATGGGCCCGTCTGACCGAAGCCCGTGATCGAGCAGTAGATCAGTTCAGGAAATTCTTCCTTGAGCGACGCATAGTCGAGGCCGTATTTCGCCAAACCACCGGCTTTGAAGTTCTCGATCAGAATATCCGCATCTGCGATAAGCGCCTTTAACTGCGCTTGCCCGTCGGCGTTGCGAAAATCGATTGTCACCGATTTCTTACCGCGATTACACGCGTGGAAATAAGCGGCGGATGTGTCACCCTCTCGTTCTATGAACGGAGGGCCCCAGCGACGGGTATCATCGCCCGCTGGGGCTTCGACTTTGACGACGTCTGCCCCAAGATCTGAAAGTGTTTGGCCAGCCCAGGGGCCCGCCAAGATACGCGCCAGTTCCACGACTTTCAGACCTTGCAGCGGCGCGCTCATTCTGCCAGTTTTTCGTCAATGATCGCAGAGAAATCCGCGTAATTCATGTTGGAATATGGCTCACCGTTGATCAAGAAAGACGGCGTGGAGCGGATGTTGTCGCGCTCTGCGTTCTCTTGATACCAAGCGACCAACGCCTGCGCGTTGTCTGCATCCTCTAGGCAGGCATCAAGGGCGTCGTTATCAAGACCACCTTTCAGGCCAATCTTGCGCAGCTCTACAACAATCGCAGCTGGGTCGCCTGCACGTGACCACAAGGACTGCTCTTTATAAAGCAAATCCGTCATCCCAAAGAAGCGATCAGGCCCAGCGCAGCGCGCAATCATCGACGCCCAGAGACCGAAGCGATCAAAGTAGACTTCGCGATAGATGAACTTCACTTTACCTGTCTCGATATAGTCTTTCTTGAGGTCCTTGTACGGACCCGCGTGGAAAGAGGCACAGTGTGGACAAGTGTAGGATGCGTATTCGATGATCTCGACTTTTGCGTCCGCGTCGCCTTGGATCATGTCGGGGATTTCGCTCTCTTGAGCGGATGCCATCGTTAGGGTCATCATGACCGCTGCTGCGGCAGAAAGTAGGGTGCGAAGCATTCGGCTTCTCCTCAGGTTTTGGATTTGGTTAATACGTTTTGTGCCAGCCGCTCAAGGGCCATGCGCAAATCATCGCTTTTTACACCACCCGCAGATTGCGCAGCGGCTTGTTTGATCTCGGGTGTTGGCTCGGGTTTCTTTGGCGTCACTTCGCGTTCAAACACAGCGCGCCCTTCGGCAAAACCAACAGGTGCGGTCTGGGTTATTTTGATACGGCTGATCGCGTTGTAGCCATAGACCGCATTCACCTTGGTGCGAATTTGTTCCTTTTGCATCTCAAGAATTGGCGCATTCGATCCGGTTGTGAGAATTGTAAGCGAAGCGCCAAACCCCTGGCGACCATAACTAACATTCACAGGGCGTGCGATCGCTGCGATGTCTTCGCCCACGACCTCTTCCCAATGGGTCAGCAAACGCGATTGAGCAAAGCCACGCGACTCGGACGCTTTGCGAATGCGCTGCGTCAGCAGGCTCGATGTACGAGCGAAGCCTTTCGAGGTTGCACGGCGTTGCGCCATAGGGTTTGTCCTGCCTTGCATCTTGCGATTCTGGTCTATCTGAATTCCGGCCTATCTTAGAGTGCATGACGCAGGGTGCCAGCGAAACCATCCATTAAGGTATATAAAGATTGCGTGAACCAATTGATCCTTTGACGCTCTTGCAGTGGTATGATCGCCACGCACGCATCATGCCTTGGCGGGTTAGTCCCGGGGATCGCTGTGCAGGCGTGCGTCCTGATCCTTACCGCATTTGGATGTCTGAGGTCATGTTGCAGCAAACAACCGTAGCTGCCGTCAAAGAATATTTCGTCCGCTTCACGCGCCGTTGGCCGAGTGTCACGGATTTGGCCGCAGCGAAGGACGCGGATGTGATGGGCGAATGGGCGGGTCTTGGATATTATGCGCGTGCGCGAAATTTGCTGAAGTGCGCGCGCGTAGTTGCAGATGAATATGACGGCATCTTTCCAGACACCCACGATGAATTGCTGAAACTGCCGGGGATTGGACCCTATACCGCAGCCGCCGTTTCCTCGATTGCATATGATTTGCCAGAGACGGTTTTGGACGGAAACGTAGAGCGCGTCATGTCGCGGCTTTATGATGTGCACACGCCTTTGCCTTTGTCCAAGCCTGAATTGATGACGCTGGCGCAGGCTTTAACACCCCAAGAGCGCGCGGGGGATTATGCGCAAGCCGTCATGGATTTGGGGGCTACGATTTGCACGCCCAAGAACCCAGCATGCGGGTTGTGCCCTTGGCGTGATCCTTGCAAAGGGCGCTTGGCGGGGACGCATGTGGAATTGCCCAAGAAGGTTCCAAAGAAGAAAAAGCCGATCCGTTTGGGCATCGCATATATCGCGCGACGCGTGGATGGGGCGTATTTACTAGAGACACGGCCAGACAAGGGATTACTCGGTGGAATGCTCGGCTGGCCCGGAAGCGAATGGATCGAGGGCGTGCCTGTTGAGGCAGAGCCAATGAAAGCGCAATGGAAAGTGATCGAGGGCGAGGCGCGCCACACGTTCACCCATTTTCATCTGCGTTTGATCGTGAAAACTGCGCTCGTTCCGATGGATCGTTCACCTGATACCGGTGAATTTATGCCATTGGAAGAGTTTCGCCCGTCTGATCTGCCAACCGTGATGCGCAAGGCCTTTGATTTAGCGACAGGTGGCAGTAAAACGACGTCAAAAGATGCGCCAAGGAGCAGAGCCAAATGATTTCATCTGACACAGCCGCGAAAGTGCAAAGCGCTTTGCCGTTCTGGATTTCGTTCCTATTGATCCCTGCGGTCTGGCTGTCTGCCATTGTTGGCGGCTGGTGGGTGCTGATTATTCCTGTGCTTACGTGGTATCTGTTTTCGGCTTTAGACGTTGTGGGCGGTTTGAACCTTGAGAACGTTAATCCCAATACGGCGGACGAACATCTTTCGCTTTATGTTTTGCTGACGAGCCTTTGGGTGCCGATCCAGTTTTTAACCATTTTTGGGTTGATCTACTATGCGGGCCAAGCAGAGCATCTGGGCACTTGGGAAAAGATCGGGCTGTTCTTTAGCGTTGGTGCGGCGACGGGAACGATCGGGATCAACTACAGCCACGAATTGATGCATCAAAAGAACAAGCGTGAGCGTTTCTTGGGGGATGCGTTGCTTGCGATGGTTTTGTATTCGCACTTCCGTTCCGAGCATTTGCTGGTGCATCACCGCTATGTTGGCACTCCGCGAGATCCTGTGACGGCGCGCTACGGCGAAGGATTTCACCGCTATTTCCCGCGTGTTCTGCGCCAGTGCTGGCATTCTGCCTTTGGCGCAGAGAAGGCGATGTTGGCGCGCAAAGATTTGCCTTGGACGGATTTGAGTAATCCGTTCTTTCGCTACTGGGCTTTGCAGGTTGGTTTCATTGTGTTGGCGTTTTTACTTGATAGTGTGGCAGGGATTTTGCTGTTTGTCTTCCAAGCCTTCATTGCGATTTGGCAGTTGGAGCTGGTGAATTACGTCGAGCATTATGGTTTGACGCGTAAGCATCTAGGGGATGGCAAATACGAACATGTGCAACCGCGTCATTCATGGAATGCAGCGCATAAGGCGTCGAACTGGTTATTGATCAATTTGCAGCGTCACTCGGACCATCATTACAAACCGGACCGCCGCTTTCCACTTTTGCAAACCTACACAGAGGCAGACGCGCCCCAGTTGCCATACGGCTATCCGGTGATGACGATGGCAGCGATGTATCCGCGTTTATGGAAGAAGATCATGAACCCGCGCGTGCAGCGGTGGCGTGAGATGTATTATCCCGAGATCACGCAATGGCGTGCTTATAACAAAGCGTTGAACCCATTGCCCAAGTAGGGTTTGCGCCGCGTGCCGCGTCGCTAAGGGAGGGGGCCAGCCCCCTCTTGGCCAAAGGCCAATTCACCCCCCGGATATTTATGAAGAGAGGAAGCGAAGGCGTTTAGCTTTTGATTTCTGGTGGATTTGGGACGGCGAGGTAGTCGGCTTTGGATATTTTCACCAGTGATTTTAGGTGAAGTGCTGCTTTGTCGGCAGGATCCATACGTGTGATAGCGTTTTGAACAGCCGTGAAGACTTTGTCAGGATCGTTCCTTGAAGAAGTGATGAGCGGGAGGCCCGGAGTTGGGGCGGTCCACTCAAGCACACGCAGCTGTTTGGCAAAGGGTTCGTATTGCATAATCAAGCGCCATGTCATGCCATCCAGAGCAGCGATTTCAGCACGGCCATCAGCAACACAAGCTGCGGATATGTTATGCGAGCCTGTCTGGATGAGTTTGTCGAACCAGACACCTTTACCTCTGGCATGCGCATAAGGGGCGGCGTAGCCTGATTGCGAATGAGGTTGATTAAAAGCGAAGGTCGCGTCTTTGAAATCACGTAGGTCAGTGCGAGGATCATTTGCGCGCACGACGAAAGGACTGCGATAATAGCCTGCCGCGCAATCAGGAAGGCCGTAGTCGGGTGTGCCGACCAGCGTGACTTTGTCTTTCAGGCGTAAACGGTAGGGCATGCCACAGGTTTGGCTAAGGACCAAGTCTGGGTCTTCCCACACAACAAACGCAGACGCATTTTGGGACAGTTCTAAAGGGCTGTCCATGCCAACCGCAGCCAGTTCATCTCGGATAAGCATCCAATAGCGTCTGTGCGCCGCTTCGAGTTCAGGACGGGCGTACATCATAAGGCTGGCGATCATGTTTGCTCTCTCAAAAAGTGTCCAATCGAGGACATCCATAGAGATGCAGAGCCAAGGTGCAAGAGCGGGATTTTACCCGTTCAGGATAAGATCGCTCGCCTTTTCGCCAATCATAATTGCAGGGGCATTGGTGTTGCCGCTGACGATCTCTGGCATGATGGAGCAATCCGCGACCCGTAGTCCTTCGATACCATGCACACGTAATTTATCATCAACAACTGACATCGCATCGTTGCCCATTTTGCAGGTACCCGTGGGGTGATAGATGGACGCCGTGTTATTGCGCACCCAATCAAGCGTCTCATCATAGCTCTCCATATCGAGGGACGCATGCGGGCGGAACTCTTGGGAAATCTTGGAGGCAAGTGGTTCTTGTCGAGCAATCGTGCGCGCGATGTTCACACCTGCGACCGCGGTTCGGCAATCCGTCTCGGTAGAGAGATAGTTTGGGTGGATTTTTGGATAAGTCATGGGATTGCTGTCGGCGAGTTTGATTTCGCCTTTGGATTCGGGGCGAAGCTGACAGACCGACATTGTGAAGGCAGAGAATTTATCCGCACCTTTGCCCGGGTTTTCGGCGGACAAGGGCTGCACGTGGAACTGGATATCCGGCGTTTCCAAGTCTTCGCGGGTTTTTAAGAAGCCAGTCGCAAGGCTCGCGGCCATCGTCATCGGGCCAGAGCGGGACGTGATGTATTTCAGACCGATCTTGGCTTGACCAAAGAGCGAGCCGACCTCGTCATTCAGAGTTGGTTCATGGCATTTATAAACGAGACGCGCTTGCAAATGGTCTTGCATATTCTTGCCAACCCCTTTGAGCGGCGCGACGACTTCAATGCCGTGTTCTGCCAATTGCTCAGGATCCCCGATACCGGAGAGCATCAGAAGTTGAGGCGAATTGATCGCGCCGCCAGAGATGACGATCTCTTTGCGCGCGGAGACGATCTGATCTTTGCCGGAGCGGTCTTTGTAGCGGATGCCAGTGGCGCGCTTACCCTCAAAGATGATGTTCTGCGCTAGGGCGTGGGTGATGATCGTGAGGTTCTCGCGCGACTTCGCAGGACGCAAAAAGGCGGCAGCGGAAGAGCAACGTAGGCCATTTTTTGCAGTTAGCTGAAAAAAACCGACGCCTTCTTGATCGGCACCGTTGTAGTCGGGGTTGAACTTGTATCCTGCCGCTTGCGCCGCTTCGACCCATGCGTCTGTGATCGGTCGCTCTATGCGCATGTTGGAGACGGAAAGCTCACCTTGATCATTGTGAAACTCATCCGCGCCACGTTCATTGCGCTCAGATCGTTTGAACAGGGGCAGGACATCTTCCCAGCCCCAACCGACATTACCCATCTGACGCCAGCGGTCATAATCCTGTGCTTGGCCGCGTACATAAAGCAATCCGTTGAGCGAAGATGATCCGCCCAAAACTTTGCCGCGCGGCCATTCGATGGAGCGTCCGTTCAAACCTTCGTCAGGTTCGGTTTTATAGCACCAATCGACTTTTGGATTATGAATAGTTTTGAAGTAGCCTACTGGAATGTGGATCCAAGGGTTCGAATCTTTACCGCCTGCTTCAAGAAGGATGACTTTATTTTTAGGGTCTGCGCTTAGGCGATTAGCAAGTACACAACCTGCTGAACCAGCCCCTACGACGATAAAATCAGCCTCCACAATGAACCCTTTCGATATCAATTCAAAAAAACTCTATGCAAATTCGAAATTGTAAGCTAGCCTTTTTTTGAAACAAAACGTCTCATTAATTAGCAAACCGGGAGATAGCTATGAGCACAAGTAACAAAATCAATCACCTAACACGTCGGGACCTGTTTAAGGTCGCCGGTCAGTACGGCATGAGCTCGACGCTTATGGCTGCAGGTGCCTTCGGCGGCGCGATGAGCCTTGCAAACTTGGCTTCCGCAGCAGAATCCACATATGAAAAGCGCTTCGCAAAAGAGCCTAAGCACACGCTTAAGTTTGGTGCGGCTGGCTTTAACGCACGCAACCTTCTGATCGAGCGCGCTGGCGCTTTGGAATTCGCTCGTGACCTCGAATCACGCTCCGACGGTGAGATTCGTGTTGAGTTCATCGGCGACAACCAGATCTGTGGTCAGGTTTCTTGCGTTGAGAAATGTCAGCAGGGCATCGTAGATATCTACGCGGCGTCTACACAGAACTCTGCAGGCGGCGCGCCGTACCTCAACGTTCTGGACTATGCTTACCAGTTCCGTAATCGCGCAGACCAGTATCACTTCTTGTATCACCCAGAGTCCCAGCGTCTTTTGCGTGACCCATACGAGAAGCGTCACGGTCTGAAGTTCCTCTTCTCTCATGCTGAGCTTCGCGGCATCCAGCTGGGTCTGAAGTGGGAAGACAAAGAGACAGTCACATCTGTTGATCAACTTGCTGGCACGAAGAACCGTGTAACAGGTACACAGCTTGGCCGTATCGCCATGACTGCTATGAACCTGAACCCGGTTCCAGTTGCTTGGGAAGAGACGCTTGACGCGCTTAAGACAGGTCTGATCGACGGTGCGGAGACATGGTCTTCTGCGGTTGCTTACGCGAACATGGCACCTGTGGTGTCCCAGTCCGTATATCTCGACTTCTTCTGCGGTACAGAGCACACAGCAATGAACGCAGGCGTCTTTGACGGTCTGTCCGGCGAGTTGCAGGACGTTGTCATGGAAAGCTCTTACTGGGCACAGACACACGTTCAAGCGGCAAACGAAGCTGCGCTTGTGAAGACGGTTGGTGTTTCTGATCCGATCCTGCCAAACACGATCTTCGCGAAGAACAACGTGCGTAACGCGTTCCTCTCCAAAGAAGAGAAGCGTAAAGCAGAAGAGATGTGCTCACCCGAGTTCCAACCACAGTTGTGGGAAGAGTGGCGCGAGCGTCTTAACGGTTGGTCCGGTGGTCACGACACATACCAGGACATCTACAACATCTCCCGTGAGATCGACGAAGATACGCTTCCAGAGAACGTGGAACCACGTCGCTGGTGGAAAGCATAAGTCTAAAACGGCTTATCGACTAAACGGGCCGGTCCAAAGAAATTTGGGCCGGCTTTTTTGTTCCCAGAGCGCGAGAATGCGTCATAGTGGGCGAACTTAATTCATAAGGGAGGGTGCCAGATGTCAATCTGGTCGGACATGGTCACAATCGTCAGCGCGACGCTGAGTGGCGACATTACTTTCAAAACCGTACAGGCCTATCGATCTGAGGGCGCTTGGTTCGTTTTCGGGCCGTTGACGATCCTCGGTGCAATCGCGTTCTATTACCGCGAACGATTTGCAGAGCGTCTGGAAGAGCGGTTAGGCTATTCCGCTACTAAGATCACGCATCCGATCATTTCTGTTCTGTTGCTCATGGGAATGCTTGCGGCCTTCCTGCCTGCGATGAACAGCTTACTCGGTACGCTGACTTTGGGATACCTTCCGGTCTTGGTGGTCTTTGGCCCCATTCTTCTGATCATGTTTGAACGCACACCCGAGCGTACAATCGTGATTTATTGCTACATCATCATGGCTTCGATCATTTTCATTGGCGTGGTTCAGCGCTTTGTCTTTTCGGTACAAGTACCTTGGTCCACGACCATCCCACCGCTCTTGTTCATGATCATGGCTTGGTTCGGCGCGACGTTTAACATTCGCCTGCGCACACACCTGAGCTTTTCCGAATTCCGCACAAAGTTTGGCCCCAAAGGCCAGCTATTCTGGCTGACGTTCGACAACGTTCTTTGGCTGATCTTCTGCGTCATTCTCGTAACGACAATGTCACGCGGAACGGTAAACACTTATGACAACTTCGCCATCGTGCTTGGCACGGACGACACAATGCGCTGGTGGTTCGTTGTGACGATGCCTGTGTGTTTCATCCTGCTCTCTACGCGCGCTATTGAAAACATGGTCGAAGATTTCGCAAGATACAAAGCGGGCGAACAGCTCATCAAACAAGCTGTTATCGGGGGGGACGTCTAATGGAAGATTCAACTTGGATCACGATTATCTCTCTGGCCTGCACGTTCCTATTCATGATGGGAACGCCGGTTTTGCTGGTGATCTTTTACTGGGTCGTCGGCTGTAGCTTCGTTATTGAGTTAACACTTGATAACACAGGCGGCGAACTTCTGAACGTCTTCAAGGACGGTTTTGCATTGCTTGCGATGCCACTGTTCATTCTGACGGGAGACCTGATCAACAAATCAGGTATCGCCAAAAGATTGTCCGACTTCGCATATTCCTGCCTTGGCTGGATCCGTGGTGGTCTGGCGATGGCAGCGATTGGCGCTTGCGGATTGTTCGCGGCGATTTCTGGATCGAACTCGGCAACGACTGCAACCATCGGTTCAATGCTTCACCCTGAAATGGTCAAAGGCGGCTATGATGAGCGCTTCTCGGCCGCGACTGCTGCGGCGGGCGGTACGGTGGGTATCATTATTCCACCCTCGATCATCTTCATCGTTTACGGCTTCCTGATGAACCTCCCGATCTCTGATCTGTTCATCGCGGGTATCGTGCCGGGGGCCTTGATGGTTCTGGCCATGATGGCGACGTGTTTCGTCGTTTGCTCTATCAACGGTTGGGGCATCATCATTGCTCTGTCTTTCAAGCGTGTTTTGAAAACAGCAGTTGGCGCATGGCTCGGCTTCTTCGCAATCGGTCTGGTTCTTTGGGGGATTTACACAGGTAAGTTCTCACCCACAGAAGCGGCGGGTGTGACCGTTGGCTTTGGTATCATCGTGGCGCTTGCCAGCTATCCGCTGAACAAGATCATGGGCACCACGGAGGACACACCAATCGAGGAACGCTCCATCACATCGATGTTTGTTGTTGAGGGTTTCACACTGAAGGATATTCCATCAGTTGTGGTGCGCTCTGCTCAGATCTCTGGCATCTTGGCACCGCTGATTGCGGTCTCGGTTGTGATGCAGCAAATCCTGTCGCTCTTGGGCGCGCAGGAAGTGATCGGTGGCTTTGTAACAGGCATGGGTGGCTATTATCCGGTTCTGTTCACTGCGATGGCGATTGTGTTTGTGGCGGGTATGGTTCTTGAATCGCTCCCTGTGACGATCATTCTGGCGCCGATCTTGGCACCGATTGCGGCAAGTGTTGGCGTTGATCCGATCCACTTCTCGGTTATCTTCCTTGTGGGTGCATCTATTGGCTTCATCACGCCACCGTACGGTCTTAACCTTTACGTCGCATCCGGTGTGACAGGGGTTCCGTATTTCAGGCTACTGCGCTATTCCACGATGTACCTCGTGGCGTTGATCAGTGTTTGGTTCTTGGTCGCGCTTGTGCCAGATTTGGCCCTGTTCCTCGTACCAAACAGATAAGAGTATTGATGCCTGACGACTTTCAAAAAAACCAAGAGACGCAGATTCCTACGAATTTGCGCCTCTTGTTAGTTGTCGAAGAAATCGCCAAGGCAGGCACTCCTTTGAAGCCCATGCAGCTAAGTTCCGCGCTTGGGCTTCCTAAACCAACAATCCATCGACTTTTGCAAACCGCCGAGGCCGAAGGGTTTTTGCAGCGTGACTTGGATGGCCGCTCTTATGGTCCCGGTCCGCGTTTGCGCCAAATTGCGGTGCATACAATGTCATCCGAGCGCTTGCGCACAGGGCGTTTAGCAATTCTCAAATCCGTGGCTGAAGAGATTGGCGAGACCTGCAACCTTGCCACGCCAGATCGCGAAGGCATGACCTATCTTGATCGCGTCGAGACGAAATGGCCGCTACGCATTCAGTTGCCGATTGGCACTCAAGTACCGTTTCACTGCACGGCAAGCGGGAAAATGTATCTCTCGACCTTGCGCGATAGCACGTTGGAAGCAGTCCTGAACGCGCGCCCGCTCGAAGCGTTGACAGAAAAAACCATCGTAACAAGCGAGGCCTTGCGTCAAGAATTGGCTCAAACCCGCAAGCGTGGTTATTCGCAAGACGATGAAGAGTTCATGCTGGGCATGACCGCGATTGCGGTGCCCGTCATCGACAGCGCTGGCCGCTTGATGGCGACTTTGTCTGTCCACGCGCCAGAACAACGCCATGCGGTGACGGATTTGGTAAAGTTCCTGCCTGACCTGAAATCTGCAGCAGAGAAGTTGTCAGAGTTGCACAGCAATTAAGCCCTGTTTATCAGTTTTTCCCGAAAGCCGAAAATAGCAAAAGGGCAGGCCAAAACCCGCCCTTCCTATGTGTCAGCTCTGGCAATTAGTTTGTGCTGGACGTCGAACCACCACCTGATATCGCGCCCACGGCGACAATCGCGCCGAGACCAAGACCTATGGAACCGGCCGCACCTAGGCCACCAAGTCCAGTTGCGAAACCAGTGACTGGTGGAATGCCGACCGCTGCAGTCGGCGCTGGGGCAACAGCAACCGGCACTGCGCCAGTTCCAACACCGAACGCACCACCAGTCTCAACGACACCAAACGCTTGTGCATTTGCGCCAGTCGCAACGGCCAAGCCAAGAATAAGTGCAGGGCTAATTGTTTTAAAAAAACTCATGTGAAGTACTCCAAAAATATGTCGCGCCCCTGAACCGGAACGCATCCCCCAACTCCGTTTTCACACGCAATAGCGGCGTTTATGACACAACAACCGCTATTGCGTCAAATTAACCTTAACTGACAGGCGCTGCACCGCCTGCTTTAGTCGCTTTCGCGATGTAGTCTTTCAGATCACCCACGGCTTGGCCATCTGATTTTACAGGATTAGGCCGCGCTAGGATATCCTGCCAAACCCCTGTCGCACGGGTGTTTGCATCGATCGCTCCACGCTCTTGCCACGTGCCATAGTTAGAATAATCCGCAACGAGGGGCTCATAGAACTCCGTCTGATAGCGTTCCATCGTATGCGGCGTACCGAAGAAATGCCCGCTGGGCTGTACATCCGCGATTGCATCAAGTCCAAGATCCGCGCCCGCTGTTTCGCCAGCAGCGCACAGCTCGGCCACCATTTGCAGCACTTCCATATCCGTGATCAGCTTCTCGTAAGACACGGTGAGACCACCCTCCAGCCAACCAGCCGCGTGGATGATCACAGTCGCCCCCGCCATGAGACAGCCCCACGTGCCAAACTGCGTCTCATTGGCTGCCTGCACATCGTTGGAATTTGCAGCACTGCCTGAGGCAGAGCGCCAAGGCAGGCCAATCAACCGCGCGAGTTGACCCGCAGCCAGCGAAGCGCGGAAGTGTTCCGGCGTACCGAATACAGGCGCGCCCGACTTCATATCAACGTTAGAGGTGAACGTGCCGTAGCACACCGGTGCACCCGACTTGGTGAGTTGCGTGAGCGTGATCGCGGCCAGCGCTTCGGTATGGCTGAGCGTGATCGCCCCCGCGACCGTGATCGGCGCCATCGCCCCCATCAAGGTGAAGGGCGTAACGATAGACACCTGTCCCGCTTTGGCGAAATCAATGAGACCTTGCGCCATGGGGATATCAATCGTGCGCGGCGAGTTGGTGTTGATGATCGTATAGCACTGCGCGCCTGCGTGAAATTCAGCGTCGCTTAGCCCACGAAAATCGCGCAACATCTCAAAGCTTTGCTCGACCTGCGGCGTACCGCGTGAAAACACGAAAGGCACTTTATCCGTCAGCGTCATCTGCGCTTCCATCGTCGCGTAGTGGCGTAAGTGGATTGGAATATCCTGAGGCTCTATCAAGGGCGGAACCATGTGCAAAACGTCGAAATGTTGAGTGAGGCGCGTGAGGTCTTGGTAGTCACTCCACGTGCCGGGCCGACGCCCTTTGATGCGATCCGTCGCATGAGGTGCGCCTGCACCGGGTTGAAAGCATAGGTTGCCAAGTTCGAGCACAATATCGCGATCCCTTGCGCCACCCGCGACAGGGATCGACTTAGGTGCACTTGCGAGCGCGGCCTGCACAATATCGCGGCCTATGTAGACCATCTCCGTGCTTTCATCGACCTTTGCACCGCCTTGGCGAAACGTCTCGCGCGCGGCAGGGAGCAGGACTTTGACACCTAGATTTTCCAAAGTATCGAGCGCAGCTTCGTGCATCTTGGCGATATGATCATCGCTAAACGCCTTCATCAGTGGAAAGGGATTTTTCAGATTGCGGTAATCGGTTTTGCGTTTTGGCGCATCATCCGCCTGCCGCGCTTTGCGCCCTTTTCTCATGGGCGCATCGCCTTGCCTTTGGGATCGTAGGGCGAGGGCGCGATCACCTTCGCTGTGCGCTCCACACCGACGATATGCACGGTCAGGTCCATGCCCTCCGCCGCGCTTGCCACATCGACGAGACCCATCGCATAGGATTTGCCCATCGTGTGGCCATAGCCGCCAGAGGTCACAAATCCGATCTTGTTACCATCCTGCCAAATCGGCTCATACCCGCTGGCATCCGCACCGTCCGCTTCAATCTCCAGCGTCACTTGCACCTGCGCAGGACCATTGCCATCGCGCTCTGCAAGTGCTGCATCTCGACCGACAAAACCCTCTTTGTCAAAATCAATCCAACGGTCCATCGCGGTCATCGCAGGGGTGTAGCCTTGTGTGAACTCCGCCGACCAAATCCCGTAGGATTTCTCTAGCCGCAGGCTTAGCATCGCGTTGAAGCCGATCTCTTTGATGCCAACATCTGCGCCCGCTTCCAGCAAGGTTTTGCGCAAAGTTATGTGATCGCCCATGCGGCAGTGGATTTCATATCCAAGCTCACCTGTCACCGACATACGCCCAACCTTGCAGCGCAACATTCCGATATCAAATGCACCACAGCCCATGAAAGGCAAATCGCCCACAGGACCATCAGAGAGCTTTTCAATCACCTTGCGTGCGTTCGGTCCAGAAAGCGAGAAACCACACACCTCATCGCCCAAGTCACGCACCTGCACATCCGCGCCCATGTGATCATCAAACCAACGCATGTGCCAACGACGCAGATAGTAGCTGCCCATGATCCAATAGGTTCCATCGCCCCAGTTAAAGAGCGTAAGGTCCCCTTTGAGACGACCATCCTCGCCCAGCGCGACCGCCAAACGCGAACGGCCAGCCTCTGGGAGTTTGGTCGCGAAAATGGTGTTCAGCCACGCCTCTGCACCCGCACCCGACACTTCGAAACGGGAAAAGCCTGAAATGTCCAACAGACCGACGTTTTCACGCACAGCTTTGCATTCAGCAGCGACAATGTCGAACGCGTTAGAGCGTTTGAGCGACGGCGTTTCTTCGAACCCTTTGCCCCCGAAATAGAGCGGCACTTCGAGGTCCCAGCTTTGCCCCCACTGGCATCCCGCCTCGGTCATATCTGAATACGCTGGTGCCATCTTCAAAGGACGTCCCGCTGGCAATTGCTCGTTCGGATAGGTCATTATAAAACGGCGCGAATAGAACTGGCCTGTGGTTTCTTTGATGTACTGTTTGTTCTCTGCAAAGACGCCGTAGCGCGCGACGTCCATGCCGTAGACATCCGCCTCTGGCTCGCCATTGATGATCCATTCCGCCAGCGATTTTCCGACACCGCCACCCTGCAAAAAGCCCGCCATGACGGCGCAAGCCGTCCAATAGCCGCGTTTGCCGGGAACTGGACCGACCAAAGGATTTCCGTCGGGCGAGAAGGTGAACGCGCCGTTCACCCATGTTTTGACACCGACATTTTGCAAATCAGGGTAGCGTTCAAACCCCATGATCAGCTCTTTTTCGATGCGATCTGTGTCTTCTTTCTGAAGCTCAAACCCGTATTCCCATGGTGCGCCGTCCATCATCCAATGTTCGTGATCCACCTCATAGATACCAAGCAAAAGGCCCTTCTGATCCTGCCGCATGTAAGTAAAACCCTCGAGGTCGACGGTCATGGGCACCTCGAAATCCAGCTCTTCGAGCTTGGGGATCGTGTCGGACACAAGGTAGTGGTGGTTCAGCGGCGAGACAGGCAGTTCGATCCCTGCCATGCGTCCGACTTGCTTGGCCCAAAGACCCGCTGCGTTAACGACATGTTCGCAATTGATCGTGCCTTTTTCGGTCACAATCTCCCAGCCTTCTAACGTTTGATTCAACTCCAACACGCGATTATGCTCGATCACGTCTGCGCCGTGTTTCTTGGCCGCACCCGCATAGGCATGGACTGTTCCGGTGGTATCGACATACCCCTCTCGATCCGCCCACATACCGCCGAGCAAGCCCTCACCCGACATGATCGGGTTCAGTTCAACCGCTTCTTCGACGCTCACCAAACGGCAATCTTCGATCCCGATGGATTGGAAGGTGCGATAGGCGGATTGCAGCCATTCCCAGCGATCCGGCGTGCCCGCCATCGTCAGACCACCTGTCATGTGAAGCCCGATGTTCTGACCGCTTTCCTTTTCAATCTCGCTCAGCAGATCAATCGTATAGGCCTGCAATTGCGCGATATTCGGGTCCGCGTTCAGCGCATGTATACCGCCCGCTGCATGCCAAGATGACCCCGCCGTCAAAACAGAGCGTTCGATCAGGCACACATCAGACCAGCCCATTTTCGCAAGGTGATAAAGAACCGACGTTCCAACGACGCCGCCACCTATAACGACAACTCTGTAGTGGGATTTCATGGCATGGCCCTTTCACGCATCTTCTTTCGCGTTCATGTTCGAAGGTCGCGCGCTTCTGCTCTGACCCAAAACCGACAAAAAGCGTCGCTAAGTCTTTCTCCAAGCTTCTGGCGTCTGGCCGCTCCACCCACGAAACGCGCGAAAAAACGCGCTCGGTTCTGCATACCCCAAACGATTGGAAATCTCGCTCACGGGCAGATGGGTTTCGCGCAGCAACGTCTGCGCGCGCTCTCGTTTGAGGTCAGCCTTCAGGCTGCGATAACTGTGCCCTTGCTGCAAAAGCTGACGACGCAATGTCGCTGCGGAAATATCGAGTTGCTTGGCGAGATGAGGCAGCGTTGGCCACTCCATCGGTTCCGTCGCTTTCAGCACTTTCATCACCGCACTTACAGTGCCTTCATCGAACTTATATCCAATCAAAAACGTCCCTGGTGCAGCGCGCAAGAAACGCTTCAGGGCAGCGTCGCTCCGGTTCACTGGACGCTTGAGATAACTCGCGTCAAAGCGGAGGGCACCGATGGGGGCTTTAAACACAACCGGCGCGCCAAAAAACTGGCGATAGTCCTTTTTGTGCCAAGGCGCGATGCAAGTAAAACTGAGCGATTGCAGAGGGATACGTGCATCGGCAAGCCAGCATGTTAGACCGTGCAGGATAACCCAATAGGTACGATACGCGAACGCGCTGCGATCTGTACGACTGTCGTGGAGCGTAATCTGTGCTGTGCCTTGGGTGACATCGAGTGTGCCATATGGTTCATCAATCGCGACTTTCAGAAATCTAAGCGCGCGTTGCAAAGCGACCTCAACTGTAGGTGCGGTGCGCACCGCATGTGCCATCAATGTGAAACTTCCAGGCCGCATGGGACGTGCGGCGTTGCCGAAAAATTCATCATTCATTGCGTTCGCGATCCCAAGCCACAGGCGGCCAAACGCCTCTGGACTAACCTGTCCTCCACTAGGTGCATCGATCTGTGCTTGTGTTAAAAGTGCGTTGATATCGACATTGCCACGCCACGCGCAATCCAGCGCTTCACTGACAAATGCGTTAGAAATGAAACCCTCAGACATGTGTGAATCGCATGGTATTATAGCTCACTCATTTGGAATTAATTGATCATAGTTTGCCACTTTCACCTCGTCTATACTCTTTCTAAACACCGCAAAGGAAAAGCCCCATGAGCGCCATTGATCCAATCGTCATCGTCTCAACAGCACGCACGCCAATGGGTGGGTTTGAAGGCGATTTCGCCTCTGTCACCGCGGCGAGACTCGGCTCTGCGGCGATCAAAGCAGCAGTCGCACGCGCTGGGATCGCGCCCGAAGATGTTGAGGAAGTCGCCTTCGGCAATGTCCTGAGCGCGGGTCAAGGCCAAGCGCCGGCACGTCAGGCCGCATTGGGCGCTGGCCTGCCTTTAAGCACGACCTGCACAACGCTCAACAAGATGTGTGGTTCCGGCATGAAAGCCGCAATGTACGCGCATGACATGCTGATCGCAGGCTCTGCCGATGTGGTCCTTGCAGGCGGAATGGAGAGCATGTCAAACGCGCCCTACCTTTTACCAAAAGCGCGCGCAGGACTGCGTATGGGGCATGCGGAGTTAAAAGATCATATGTTCTTTGATGGGCTAGAGGATGCTTATGACAAGGGACGCTTGATGGGCACCTTCGCAGAGGATTGCGCAGAGAGTTATCAATTCACCCGCGAGGCGCAGGATGATTATGCGTTTGCCTCGCTTGATCGCGCAATTGCGGCGATCGAGGGTGGGTATTTCGATGTAGAGGTCACACCCGTCACGGTAAAATCCCGCAATGAAGAGGTGCTGATAAGAACCGATGAACAACCCGCCAAAGCCAAGCGTGACAAAATCCGCAATCTGCGCCCGGCCTTTCGCAAGGATGGCACTGTGACGGCTGCCAACTCTTCCTCGATCTCTGATGGTGCCGCTGCGATGGTCATGATGCGCGCCTCCGAGGCTGAAAAGCGCGGCCTTACTCCCCTCGCCCGCATGGTGGGCCACGCGAGTTATGCGGACAAACCAGGCCTGTTCCCAACAGCGCCCATCGGCTCGCTCACGAAACTCTCTGAGAAAACCGGTTGGGCCTTGCAAGACGTGGATCTGTTCGAAATCAACGAAGCTTTCGCAGTGGTTCCGATGGCCGCGATGCACGCGCTCGACTTGCCCCACGACAAAGTTAACGTGCACGGCGGTGCTTGCGCCCTTGGTCATCCCATCGGTGCTTCGGCCGCGCGGATCATGGTGACGCTGATCGGTGCATTGCAAGCAAAAGACATGAAACGCGGTATCGCCTCCGTCTGCATTGGCGGTGGCGAAGCAACAGCAGTCGCCTTGGAGATGATGCAATGATTTTGAACGAAACGCAGGACGCGATCCGCGACATGACCCGCCAGTTTGCACAAGATGTGCTTTGGCCCAGCGCACAAGCGCGTGACCGCTCTTGCGAATTTCCTCGCGCAGAGATTGATCAAATGGGTGAGTTGGGCCTCATGGGGATGCTGGTTCCCGAAGAATACGGCGGCTCTGAAACAGGCGCGGTGGCCTACGCTTTGGCGCTCGAGGAAATCGCAGCTGGTGATGGGCCTGTGTCCACAATCCTATCGGTCCATAGCTCGGTTGGCTGCGTGCCAATCCTGAACTACGGAACAGAGGCGCAAAAGCAAAAGTATCTCCCCAAATTGGCGAGCGGCGAATGGGTCGGTGGTTTCGCGCTGACGGAACCCCAAGCTGGCTCTGACGCGTCCAACCTTCGCACGACTGCGGTCCGCGACGGGGATCACTATGTGCTGAACGGGGCCAAACAATTCATCACTTCGGGTAAGAACGGCAAAGTTATCATCGTTTTCGCGGTCACCAACAAAGAGGCAGGCAAGCGCGGCATCAGCGCCTTTATCGTCGAGACCGACACGCCCGGGTATGAGGTTGTACGCGTCGAAGATAAGCTGGGGCTGAATTGCACTGACACTTGTCAGTTGGCCTTTAGCAATATGCGTGTTCCTGCAGAAAACCTTTTGGGCGAAGAGGGCCAAGGCTACAAAATCGCCCTCGCCAATCTGGAAGGCGGGCGTATCGGTATTGCCGCCCAAGCCGTTGGCATGGCGCGCTCTGCTCTTAAAGTTGCGCGTGACTATGCGACAGAGCGCACATCTTTCGGCACTGCGATTGCGAACCACCAAGCCGTTGGCTTTAAACTGGCGGACATGGCAACCCAAGTCGAAGCAGGTCGCCAACTGGTCCTGAACGCAGCCGCGCTAAAAGAGGCGGGTATCCCCTGCTTGAACGAAGCGTCTATGGCGAAACTCTTCACATCTGAAATGGCAGAACGTGTCTGCTCGGATGCGATCCAAATTCATGGGGGATACGGTTACTTGTCCGACTACCCTGTGGAGCGCATCTACCGCGATGTGCGCATCTGCCAAATCTATGAGGGAACCAGCGACATCCAACGCCTCGTCATCGCACGCAATCTAGATCAGGTCGCCTGATCTTCAGGCTTGCTCGGCTCTTCATCTGCAAGCTTGTCAAAGGCGCGTTTCATATCCTTGAGCCTGGTGCTTGCGGTGCGCGTCACATGGGTGTCGGCCGCAACAATATGCCCGCCTTTGATCAAAGGTTGGGCTGCTTTCGCTATGCCGCCAAACAAAGGGGCGCGGACAACACCATTCGCTACCATACTTGCATAAAGTTCTGCTGCCGCTGCCTTTGAAATACCCAGCTGTTGCGCAAGCAATGCGGGTGATGCCCTGTTCTGAGCCCGCGCAATTGCGACCGCCCAAGCATAAAGCGGTCCAGTTTTCGCGGCACTTGCAGCTTTAGCGGCTGCAGGTAGTGGAAGCGCTGCTGCAACTGCGCCGCCAATGAGTGTGGTGTTAAATGTACGTCTATCCATTCCTACTAGATAAGCATGATCCAAAGTAATTGCGAGTCATTCGCAAAAACTTCTTCCTCTCTTCAAAAATATCCTCGGGGGTCTGGGGGTGAAATCCCCAGCCGGTCGGATCGCTTTAGCGATCCGAAAAACCCTAAAGCACTTTGATAACGTCTTTATCAATCGCCAGCATATATCCCTTGCGCGCGATATTCTTTACCAACAACTCGCTCACCATCTGATTGCCAAGCCCGTCGCGCAAACGCTTGATCCGCGTGGCTCCTGCCGCTTCTTCACAATCCACGGTACTGCGACCAGAAATGACCGCCTCGATCTCGACACCAGTCATCACGTCATCATCCATGCGCGCCTCGGCCAAGACCGACAAAGTCTCCATCGCGGCATCTGTCAGCTTGAAACCCATATTATTGAGATACACCGTCTTCTCCTCCCGAGAGATCAAAAGCGATGATACTTGGATGCCCGAGCGTTCAATCTGCGCCATGCGGCGGTTCAATACTATAAACATCACCAGAAACACGACAGCTGCGATGAGCAATGACGTTGCAAAGAGCAACAGAACGAAAATCACGAAACGGTAGGATGCAAGCGTTTCCGAAAACGACGTGCCCGATTGTGCCAGAATCTCCAGAAGCTTGATCTCGGCCTGACTGCTTAAGTCGTCGTTCTCTATGAAGATCTGCTCAACCCGCAGATTGAATGCATTCGCATCTGGCAAGTTCGCAAACAAAATGATCGCTGCGAAAAACAAAATACCGACAATCGCCGCCAACCCAATGACGACGATCCGGTTCCCTGTGCGCCGCGAGTCGGCTGCTGTCGCTGTTTCGTCTTGCAAAGCCGATCTCCTAATTAGTTTTCGGAGACTGACAAAACCTTGAGCAATGTCCAGCCCCTTGCAGCCAGTTGCGCTTTTACTTTGTCCTCAGCCGCTGCAACCGTGCAAGGGCCAGCGACAGTCAAAGAACTATGTTCAAGGCGCAAAGGGTTGTCCTGCTTGGCTTTATAAACGGCAGTACAGTCGGCCAAAGCAGCGCTTGCTAAAAGCGAAAGCGCAGCAGCCAGAGCGAGGGGAGTGATGCAATGTTTCATGACACTCTAGATGCGCCGAATAGCAATGTTTTTCAATAACATTGAGCGTTTATAGGCATGTTATCGGATAACACTGCGATGATATTGCCTGCCAGAGGGGGGTGCCCCCAGTTTGATCCCATCAAGCCCGCCAATCACTGGAAGGCATCAAACAAGTCAGGATCAAACACATGCACCGTGCTTTTATTTCTACAGTTGTTGCAACCGCTCTCGCTTTCACAGGCATCACTTCGAGCATGGCACAAGCGGGTGAATACCGTTACGTGCCAGCGCCGCAACCGCGCAGCCATAACCATGTCGATCCAGTTGCTGCAACAATTGCAGGCATCGCAGCCTTGGTGATTGTCGGCAAAGCGATCGAGAACAACAAGAAACACTCCACCAAAAATCATCGCAATGAAAAAGACTATGCACGTCCACAAGTGACCCATAACCAACAAAAAGCGCAAAAGCGCGGGCACGGAAACGGCCACAAAAGCAATCGTGGACATGGCTCAAAACGTCAAAACGCGCATCGTTCGCAACGAAACAATTGGTACGACAATGATCGCCGCGGTCACGGCGCTCGCAATGGTCAAAACGCTCATCGCCAGCAGCGCGCGCGTAACAACCAGCGTGGGTATGAGTGGCACCGTCACGGCAATGGTCACGGTCACAAGCACCCACACGGCCCACGTCACCACCGTGGTCGTCACTAATATCACTTGAGCAGAGCTTGGCTGCGCCACATGACAGCCAAGCATCAAAGGAAGCGCGCAGCCGGACATGGCTGTGCGCTTTTTTCGTTTGCCCTTTTGGCTTGGTCGCAAGCGGTGTATCTTTTGACCTCTCATCTCCTTTCGAAAGCGATCTCTGGTGACGCACCATTCCTTGCTAGGTCCCGACTATTCCTTTGAGCGCGCAGCACAGGCGCGCGGCTTGTCTTTGGTCGCAGGTGTTGACGAAGTCGGACGTGGTCCGCTTGCGGGGCCAGTTACCGCTGCAGCTGTGATTCTTGATCCGGCGCATATTCCCGAGGGCTTGAACGACAGCAAAAAGCTGAGCGCAAAGAAGCGACAAGCGTTGCATGACGCACTTTTGCTTTGTGCGGATGTGAGCATCGCCCATGCCTCTGTCGAAGAAATCGACGATCTGAATATTCTGCGTGCATCTCATTTAGCGATGGAGCGTGCTGTGGCAGGGCTGAAACAACGCCCTGATCACCTTCTGATTGATGGAAACATGATTCCGCGCGGATTAACCGGATCATCCGAGGCCATTGTGAAGGGCGACAGCCGATCTGTGTCGATTTCGGCTGCCTCAATTGTGGCCAAAATCTGTCGAGATTATGTCATGTGGGATTTGGCGCAACACTACCCTGGATATGGCTGGGAAACGAACGCGGGTTACCCGTCCAAAAGTCACAAGTCTGCATTGGAAAAACTTGGGGTAACCCCACACCATAGACGTTCGTTTAAACCTGTACACAACATCTTGTATCAAGAAAAATAACTAACCTATTGTTTAGAAAAAGAATTTGACCCCGAATCAGCTTTGACTCACATTGGGTCTCAACCACAGAGCGAAAAATCGCCGGGACATGAGGCACGATATGACAGACCAAAAACTAGCGCAGGCGCACGCCGCGCTTCCGATTAATACGATTCAATCTGGTGATTGCGTCGAGGTGATGAACAGCCTGCCAGAGAATTCGATCGATCTGATCTTCGCCGATCCCCCCTATAATTTGCAGCTCAAAGGCGAGCTGCACCGCCCCGATAACTCCCGCGTTGACGCGGTTGACGATCATTGGGACCAATTTTCCTCGTTCGCCGCCTATGATAGGTTTACCCAAGACTGGCTTAAAGCGGCACGCCGATTACTCAAACCCAATGGGGCAATTTGGGTAATCGGTTCTTATCACAACATCTTTCGGGTCGGCTCTGCACTGCAGAACGAAGGCTATTGGATCCTGAATGATGTGGTTTGGCGCAAGTCGAACCCGATGCCGAACTTTCGCGGCAAGCGTTTCACGAATGCGCATGAGACAATGATCTGGGCCTCAAAGTCAGAAGGTGCAAAGTACACGTTCAACTATGAAGCTTTGAAATCCTTGAACGAGGGCATTCAAATGCGCTCCGACTGGGTTCTGCCGATTTGCACAGGCCACGAGCGTCTCAAGGATGAAGCGGGCGACAAGGCCCACCCAACGCAAAAGCCTGAAAGCTTACTTCACCGCATTATTGTCGGGTCAACCAATCCCGGCGATGTGGTTCTTGATCCTTTCTTCGGCACCGGAACGACGGGTGCCGTCGCCAAAATGTTGGGTCGCGAATATATCGGGATCGAGCGCGAAGAAGCGTATCGCAAAGTTGCGACACAGCGCATCAAGTCTGTGCGCAAATTTGATCGTGAAGCGTTGCGGGTGTCTACGTCCAAACGTGCAGAACCACGTGTACCGTTTGGCCAGTTGGTTGAGCGCGGCATGCTGCGTCCCGGTGAAAATCTCTACTCTATGAACAACCGTCATAAGGCAAAAGTGCGCGCAGATGGCACGCTGATAGGCGACGATGTCAAAGGCTCTATCCATCAGGTCGGCGCAGCGCTTGAGGGCGCACCAAGCTGCAACGGATGGACCTATTGGTCTTACAAGCGCGATGGTAAAATGGTTCCGATAGATCTGCTACGTCAGCAAATCCGGTCCGAGATGGCTGAAAAGCCCAGTTAAATAAGACCACATTTTTCAAAGAACACCGCCGGTGCCTGTGTCCTGACTTCGCAGCACCTACTAACCCCGCCTTGTCTACAGGGCGGGGGCTTTTCGTATCTTGTGACCTGACGGTTTTATGCGTCTTTTGCTGCTCTGCGAGCTTGAACGAGACGGCACCACTGAATTTGACGCAAACCGTGTTGGAACTTCCGAGGTCTCGTAGAGATCGTTCAAGGTATTGCGATCAAGTTTGTCGTGGAATGCAATTACGCTGAGCTCACTCATCACGCTCTGCAGCGAAACTGCAAAAACCTGCGATCCTGACGCAAACTGCGCTATGCACATTTCCGATTGCGCGTTTATAGAACCTGCATACTCATCGTTTTGCATCGGAATAAAACGCGCTCCAAACGGGCCTAAAGTGGTGACATGGCCGACAACTTCTGTACCTTCTACAATCAGATTTGCTGGAATTTTGCAGTGCCTTCTGTTCTCTAGAAAAGGGAAGTCAAGCACATAGGCTTTCCAAAAGAAAACAATCAGACTGATCAATCCAAGCAGCACGAAAAAAACAAGCGAAAGGTTGAAAAACGAGCGCACGTCTGCACCTGTCCAGCCGCGAAAAGGATTAGTGAAATTGAAGTCAAACCGCTCTAGGATAAGCCGCTCGTTCACACCTATTGTGGCTTGATTTATCACCTGACTGTTTGCGCACAGCTCTTCAAATATCTGTGCAGTTTTTTCAATATTTCGCACGTTCAAAACCTGAACATCACGCCGACCTGAACGTTGCAAAACCGCAAATTCACTTAGCACTTTGTTCAAAAACGGTGCATGCATTGTTTGATTATTGGCTGCTAGGATTGGAAAAATCGTGAGCAGGTTTAGCTGCGAGAGACCCCTTGCCAGGCCATTATTTTGAGCCGCGTTCAACGGTGTACCCGTCGTGAAAAACGCGTTGGTTTG
Source organism: Planktotalea frisia (assembly GCF_001890925.1). GTDB lineage: Bacteria > Pseudomonadota > Alphaproteobacteria > Rhodobacterales > Rhodobacteraceae > Planktotalea > Planktotalea frisia. The sequence continues at coordinate 29,645 of NZ_MLCB01000057.1, read as the reverse complement.
CGCGCGCAATTGATCAAACACGCGCTTTTCTTCGCATAGCGCCAATGCAGCTGATCCAAAGACTGCTGACGTGCATAAAAACAAGATGAACACGACTGATTGAACTCTCCTCACGCTTTTCCTTTCATTAAAACCTTTGATCTTTTCATGGATCGAAATCGTGAAATTCTGGTAAACTCCTGCCACCGCCTTGAGGACAGAGCCAATAAAATGCAGAAAATTGATTTTAAAAAGACTCTAAAAACACTCTACGCACCAAAGGCGAAAGACTTCGTTTTGGTGGACATACCAAAGATGAAATTCATCATGATTGACGGTGCTGGAGTGCCGGAGGGACCAACCTACACAGAGGCTGTATCATGGCTTTATGCTGTCAGTTATCCACTGAAATTCCTGTCTAAACAGCAGCTTGAACAGGACTATGTCGTCCCCCCGCTCGAAGGGCTTTGGTGGGCCGAAGACATGAGTGCGTTTACGCAAGATCGTAAAAAAGAATGGCTTTGGAGCATGATGATCATGCAGCCCGATTGGATCCGCGAAAACATGTTTGATCAAGCTGTCGAGAAAGCTGCGAAAAAACTGGGGCCAAAACCCGCTACGCTGCGGTTTGAAACGTTTGAGGAAGGGCTTAGCGCGCAAATTTTGCACATCGGACCTTACAGCGAAGAAGGTCCGACGCTTGCGCGTTTGCATGATGAATTTATGCCTGCCAATGGTTTGGATTGGAACGGCAAGCACCACGAAATCTACTTAGGCGATCCGCGCAGGACCGCACCGGAAAAGCTTAGGACGATACTGCGCCAGCCGGTAAAACGGGTCTAGCTCTAACGCGTTTCCATCGACTGGTAGTTCACTGTGATCGTTGGATACTTCCAGTCATTTTGGCCTCTTCGATCCTTGGCAACACGTCTTTGCTCAAGCGCGCCGAACACCATGCCACCCAAACCAGGATTTTCGCCAGCCATCTCGCGGCCCGCTTGTTCAGCCGTCGCATCAAAGGCGTTTGCAGTCACACTGCGCGCGATCCCTTGGTAGGTACAGGTCACCGTTACGGGCTTGGACAGATTGCCGTAGTCAGGCAGCAAAACCTTGCCCGGCGTTCTAAAACTGGCGGTGAAATTCGCGCCCCGCATTTGGCATGGGACACCGCTTTGTGGCTCAATGATGGAAATCACTTTAGACATATCGCGCGGCGCGACGACCTGAACCAACGTTTCGTCATAGCCAAACAGCGCGTTCGGGCTTTGCGATGAAAAGGTCACTTCGGTTACGGCTTGGCGCGGGCCGCCAGACGACACACAGGCCGTCAATGCAAGGCCGGATAAGAGTGCAAATGCGATTTTCATTGGTGTCTCCACTCGTTGTTTTGAGAGACATTAGGGAGTGTTATTTGCGACGCAACGCTTTCCGTTTAAGGCAATTTTGTTAGGCCTGTTTGCGCCATTGCAATGCTCAACTCATCGCTGAAAACGTCCCAAAGCTTGGCTAGGCCAGCCTCACCGCCAGCTGCAATTGCGAACTGCAAGGCGCGGCCAAAGAACACATAGTCCGCACCCGCATGCAGTGCTTTGAGCGCGTCCTCGCCAGAGCGCAAGCCGCTATCAAAGAAGATCGGATAGTCGGGGCCTAGTGCGGCGCGCATCGCAGGCAACAAGCTGAACGGAGAAGGCGCGCTTTCAAGTTGGCGCGCGCCGTGGCTGGACACTTGGACTGCATCAACGCCCGCGTTACGCAGGCTCACAGCATCGTCCACATCGAGCACACCTTTGACCACGAGATTGCCGTCCCACGCATCACGCAGGCGTTTAAGCGTATCCCAATCCGCGCGCGCACGGGATTCAGTGCGATCAAACTCATACCCATCCATGTCGAAATTCGCCATCTGCGGCTTTCCAGCGAAGAGGGCCGATAAGGACCAATGAGGGTGCAGCGCGAAGTCGATGAACTGTTTAGGGCCGATGCGGAACGGCATCTTGAAACCATGGCGTAGTTCGCGAGGGCGGCGGCCCACTTCAGGGACGTCAGCCGTCAAAACAAGCGTCTCATACCCAGCCGCTTTCGCGCGCTCAACCAATTTGAATGTGCCGACACCATCGCCACTAAAGTAAAGCTGAAACCATGCGTGACCTTCGGCCACTTCGATAATCTTTTCCATCGGGGTCGAGGCAACGGTCGAGACCCCGTGGGGGACTTGGTATTTCGCAGCGAGACGTGCGAGCATCAGGTCCGCGCCAACACCAGACAGGTTACACATGCCCATAGGCGCTATGCCAAAGGGGCGCTGAGAAGGTTTGCCAAAGAGAGTGGTTGAGAGCGATCGCTCGCTCACGTTTTGCAAGATACGGGGACGCAGGGTGGCTGCATCAAGGGCAGCGCGATTGCGTTTGGCACCCGTCTCTTCGCCAGCAGATCCATCAATGTAGTCGAAGATCATCCAAGGCAGGCGCTTTTTAGCGAGCCGCCGCGCATCACTCGCAGAGTGTATATGCGCGGCGGCCCAAGTCATTACGCTTTCACTGCTTCCATAAAGCGGTGACGGATCACGACAGGATCAAGCGTGATAACAGGCAGTTTGATGTTGCCGCTGTCGCACTTGCACACGATGATTGTCATCTCATCGCTATCGATCGCAGACTGCAAAACCGGACCCAGATCCTTGTCCTGCACTTCGATCACGTTCTCACAGCCGCATGCTTTGGCAACAGCCGTCAAAGACGTCTTCATGCCTGCATATGTCGGTTGATCACCCGTCGAGCCGTAAGAGCCGTTGTCGATGATCAAAAGCGTGTAGTTGCCCGTCGCGTTGTTCGCGATTGTTGGCAAGGTACCGAGGTTGGTCAGAACAGAGCCGTCCCCATCGATAGAGATCACTGGCTTGTCTTGCGCCAACGCAAGGCCAAAACCGATGGAAGAGGACAGACCCATGGTGCCGAGCATGTAGAAGTTACGCTCGTTGTCGTCGATCATGTGCAGCTCTTGGCTGGGCAGACCGATATTACAAACCACCAAATGTGGATTAAGGATCGGGGCGATTTCTTTTAAGATTTCTGAACGGATCATTGGTCGCCGTAGCCTCCCCAGAAGTTCGCGTCCGTAAGGATCGCGACAGGTTTATTGCACATGAATGTGTACTTCAGGATGTTGTCAAATTCTTCAACATCCTTCTGCCAATGGAAGTGGTATGTGGGAATGTTCAACTGCGCCAAAAGCGCCTTGGTGTGAACAGCCATTTCAACTTGGCAAGCAACGGGTTCGCGCAATTCGCCACGATAGGAAATGATCATCGGCAAGGGCATGCGGTAGAACTGTGTCAGCGTCGCGAGCGTGTTAATTGTAACACCAATCGCCGTGTTCTGCATAATGATCGCAGGGCGCTTGCCACCCATGAATGCACCAGCGCACAGGCCCATGCCTTCGTCTTCTTTGTTGGACGGGATGTGGAAGATTTCGTCGCGGTTTTCGACTTCTTCGATCACACCAGCCAGCTGCTTGCACGGCACTGTAGTGACGAAGGAAACGTCGTTCGCGACAAGATCGTCTACGATCTTCTTGTCGATATTCATGGGCTGGGTTCCTTTGTTAAAGTCCGGTTCGTTTTTCAGTTAATTCCATGGATCAAGGATGATCTTGGGCGCGGCGACTTTGCCTGCTCGCAAGTCTTCGAATGCGCCTTGTCCTTCGTTTAAACCACGTGTCTCCGTCCAATCAAGCGCACCGAGGCGGCCGTCAAAAATCGCTTGTGCGGTATCGCGGAAATCTTGGGAAGTGTAAGTGTATGTGCCAATAAAGGTGATCTCCTGCAACGTCATACGGCGCACATCAAGGCCACCGTCGTCTTCGCCAAGACCCACATGCGCGATCACACCACCGGGCATGGCACAGGCAGATGCTGCTGCGCGCGTGGCGGCGTATCCAACCGCGTCGATGACGATCTCGAACTGACCATCCGCTTGCGCGAGCGTCTTTTGCCCACAAGTCTTATTCAGGTAAGCGCGGCGTGTCTCATTGGGTTCTGCAATCGTCACATCATTCGCACCCATCGCTTTCAGAGCCAGCGCAGCGGCAAGGCCAATCGCACCCCCACCGATCACAAGCGCGCGTTTTGCCATACTCGGATGCAAAGCTTCCAGAGCGAGACGCGCGGCGTGCCAGCTAACAGCCAGCGGCTCCGCAAGTGCGGCTTTGCTCAAAGGTATATCATCAGGCACAGTCACCAGATTGCTATCCGGCATTGTAATAAACTGCGCAAACGCGCCTTCGCGCGGCATCATCGAGATGATTTCGCGGTTCGGACACAGGTTCACACGACCTGCTTTGCAGGCATCACATGTCATGCAGGTCACAAGCGGGTTCACCGTTACACGACGACCATCCATTTCGCCGCCAACAATCACACCAGCTGCTTCATGCCCAAGAATAAGCGGCGCAGGACGCCGCGCATCATGCCCCAAGAACGCATGCATATCAGAGCCACAAATGCCGACGGCCTCTACCTTGATGAGATGCTCACCCGTACCAATGACAGGGTCGGGCATGTCGCGGAAATTGAGCGTCTCGACGCCATCATAAACCAGTGCTTTCATTTCGCCGTAAACCCCCCATCGACCATTAGAACTTGGCCTGTGACATAGCTTGACGCTTGCGAGCAAAGGAAGAGCAAAGGCCCGTCCATATCCTCAAGACGTCCATTGCGCCCAGCGCAGGTTTGCGCGGCATTGCGCGCCGCGCGTGCGTGATCGTCGAAAACGGCAGCGGTGAGCTCTGTCGGAAAGAAACCCGGACCAATCGCGTTGGCTGTGATTCCATCAACGGACCAAGCTTCCGCCATCGCGCGGGTCAATTGGCCAATGCCACCTTTGCTAGCACCGTATGCAACACCACCCGGAAACGCGCGTGTTGTTTGCAAGCTCGCGAAGTTGACGATGCGACCCCAACCTTTGGCCCTCATTGCAGGGACCATCGCCTGAGAGATAAAAAAAGGCGCTGAAAGGTTTAAAGCAAGCGTTTGATCCCAACCCTGTGGCGTCACATCATCCGCGACTTCGCGCGTGTTCACACCAGCCGCGTGCACAACGATATCAGGTGCACCAAAGGGGGCTGATATGGCATCAACCAAAGCTTGAACATTGGCACGATCCGCGACATCCGCGACGACGTAGTCCGCGCCTTCGCCAATCTCTTCCTTGAGACTTAGCAAAGCGTCCTCTCGACGCGCCACGCCAACGACATAAGCGCCAGCCGCTGCAAGCGTGATCGCCACACGACGACCAATGCCAGAGCTGGCACCCGTAACGCAGGCGACGCGCCCCGTCAGGTCGAAAAGATCACGCGGATCGCTCATGTCTTAGCCTTCAGCACTTAGATCGAAGTTCTCACCGGGGAAGTATTTCGCCAAACGCACATCAGCGGCGCGTGCGTGCCCCTCCATGCCCTCAAGACGCGAAATACGCGCGGTTGCTTCTGCGACACGCTTGGAGGCATCACGCGTTGTGCGCTGCCATGTGACGATCTTCATATATTTGTGCACCGACAAACCACCTGTGTATCCAGCAGCGCCAGAGGTTGGCAGTACGTGGTTCGTGCCAGAAGCTTTGTCGCCATAAGAGACAGTGGTTTCTTCACCCAAGAAGAGCGAACCATAGCATGTAAGCGTATCGAGCCACCAATCAAGGTCTTCCGCCTGCACAGTGAGGTGCTCTGGCGCATACTCGTCCGAACACTTCGCCATGTCTTCCCGATCTTCGCAAATGATAACTTCCGCATAGTCGCGCCACGCCGCGAATGCGCTCTCGCGGTTGGTTTCGGGCAGATCGTCGATCAGGGCCGGAACCATATCCATGACAGTCTTTGCCAAGTCACGATCATCGGTGACGAGCCAAACAGGTGAGTTATACCCATGCTCGGCCTGAGACACGAGATCAGTTGCAACGATATGTGCGTCTGCGGTTTTATCAGCAAGGATCAAGCTGTCAGTAGGTCCAGCGATCATATCGATGCCGACACGGCCAAAGAGGATGCGCTTGGCTTCGGCTACAAACTGGTTACCCGGTCCGACGAGGATGTTGGCTTTTGGTAAACCGAATAGACCAAAGGTCATTGCCGCAACGCCCTGAACACCACCCATCGCAAGGATGTTATCAGCCCCACAAATGTGTGCCGCGTAGATGATTGCGGGCGCAACACCGACACCGGGACGCGGTGGCGAGCAAGCCGTAATGCTGTGGCAACCAGCGACTTTCGCAGTCGTCACTGTCATAATTGCAGATGCGATGTGGCTGTAGCGCCCACCTGGAACATAGCAGCCTGCTGCGTCCACTGGGATCGCTTTTTGTCCTGCGACGAAGCCCGGCTCAATCTCCATCTCAACATTTGTGAGCGTGGATTTTTGAATTTCCGCAAAACGGCGCACATTGTCATGCGCGAACCGAATGTCAGCTTTCAGTTTTTCAGGGACCTGCGCAATCGCAGCATCGATCTCTTCCTGAGACAGCAGCACTGCGCCTTCATAGCGGTCGAACTTTGCAGCATACTCCAGCGCCTTGGCGTCGCCGCCTGTTTCGATGTCGTCGAGAATACCTTTGACCGTGTCATGAACTTCTGATGCACCTGAGGTTGAGGTCAGAGTTGCCTTCTTCAAATATTCGCGGGTCATGGGCGGAGATCCTATCAGGGTATGAGCGTTTGATTCTTGAGGGCAACATAACTTTGCCATGTCGAAATGCAAGCGCTTACATTGACCTTTGGGAAATCACTTTTGGCGCATCACTTGCGTGGGGTCGCTTCATCATGCATGGCTAATGCAAATGAACCTGTGACAGCACTGTGGCGGACAAGAGGAAGAGGATAATAGAAATGATTGAACGTATTGGTACGGGCGTGCGCTCTTCCAAAATCGTAAAGCATAACGGCGTTGCCTATATTACGGGCCAAGTTGGCGAAGGTGCGACTATCCAAGAGCAAACGATTGAATGTCTTCGTCGTGTGGATGCTTTATTGGTCGAGGCAGGATCATCGCGTGAAAAGATGTTGCGCGTCACTATTTGGCTCGCCGACATGAGCGACTTCAACGGCTTGAACGAAGTGTGGAACGCATGGGTGCCAGAGGGTCATTCCCCTGCCCGCGCTTGTGGCGAGGCCAAGCTGGCCCGCGCTGAGTTAAAGGTCGAAATGATTGTCGATGCGGCCTACGATTAGAGCCGTTTGAACAGACTTGCTTTTGACAGTGGCGTGGTTAGCCTGACCGTCAAAGAATACGATTTGGAAGGAATAAGAATGAGAACTCGCGCTGCTGTAGCTATTGCTGCTGGAAAACCGCTGGAAGTTATGGAAGTGAACCTCGAAGGCCCGCGCGCGGGTGAGGTTCTTGTAGAGATCAAAGCAACTGGTCTGTGTCACACAGATGAATTCACCCGTTCTGGCGATGACCCTGAGGGTATCTTCCCAGCAATCCTTGGCCATGAGGGCGCAGGAGTGGTGATTGAGGTCGGCGAGGGTGTGACCTCGCTCGAAGTTGGCGACCACGTAATCCCGCTTTACACGCCCGAGTGCCGTGAGTGCGAATACTGTCTGAACCCTAAAACGAACCTTTGCCAAAAGATCCGCAGCACCCAAGGCGCTGGCCTTTTGCCGGACGGCTCTACGCGTTTTTCTATGCTCGATGGCACGCCGATCCATCACTACATGGGGTGTTCCACTTTCGCGAACCACACGGTTGTTCCTGAAATTGCTTTGGCAAAAGTCCGTAAAGACGCGCCGTTCGACAAGATTTGCTACATCGGTTGCGGTGTCACCACTGGCATCGGCGCTGTGATCAATACAGCAAAGGTCGAGATTGGCTCGACAGCGATTGTCTTTGGTCTCGGCGGCATTGGTTTGAACGTGATCCAAGGCTTGCGCCTTGCAGGTGCGGATCAGATCGTTGGTGTTGATCTGAACGATGACAAAGAAAAAATGAGCCGTCATTTCGGCATGACCGACTTCGTGAACCCCTCCAAAGTTGATGGCGATCTGGTTGCGCACCTCGTTGAACTCACAGGTGGCGGCGCAGATTATACATTTGATGCGACCGGCAACGTAAGCGTTATGCGCACGGCCCTTGAGGCAGCGCATAAAGGATGGGGCGAAAGCATCATCATCGGCGTGGCCCCTGCCGGTGCAGAGATTTCCACGCGACCATTCCAATTGGTCACAGGGCGTTCATGGCGCGGTACTGCGTTTGGTGGTGCCTCTGGTCGTACTGATGTTCCAAAAATTGTGGATTGGTACATGGACGGCAAAATCGAGATTGATCCGATGATCACCCACAAACTGACATTGGACGAGATCAACCACGGTTTCGATCTGATGCATGAAGGTAAATCCATCCGTGCGGTCGTTGAGTTTTAACGCAACACACTGACGGCACGACGATGATAGCCGCCGGATCCATTGGGTTCGGCGGTTTTTTTGGGCGCGCTTTTATAGCCTTTTTCTTAGTTGCAGAGTTTTGTTAACCTTTTGTTAACTTTTATTTCCGATTGGTAAACCCGAAGAGGACAGCAGACTATGCAAGCCCTACTTTTGGAAGATGATGAATCCACGCGAACGCTTTATGGGGAATGCATTACAGGTGCAGGTCATAAAGTCATTGAATGCGATACACTCGAAAGCGCGTATGCTGCGCTGCGGACCCATCGCATTGATGTGCTGGTCCTCGATCTGGTGATTGGTGATACTAACTGCCTTAGTCTCGCACAGTTCGCGGGTTATGCTGCCCCAGACGCTGAAATCATCCTTGTCACTGGCTCAGGACGTTTTGCGCAAGGTGAAGTGCTGTCTGAATATCCCGGTATCAATTGGATGCTGCGCAAACCGATCGCAATTGGTGACTTGGAAGCTTTGATCGAACACGCAGACCGACGTAGTTCAAAACTTAACTAGCTAAAAACTGCCTAAGGTTGTATGTCTTGGATTGACATATCAAAAAACGGTAGTTTTTCACTGCCTTTGATTGACGTGCCTTGACTGTTCTCACGAAGGACTTGGCAATGACTATCGATGCGACAGCACCGGCTCTTACGACACACACACAACGTATCGACCCGGAGTATGTTGAACGCGAACGGCGCTCCCTCAGTCGACACAGCAGACTGCGAACGTTTCACTGGCTTGCTGTTTTCATGTCGTTGGTTCTCACATTTTCAATTTGGCAATATTCCCGTACACAAACCGCTTTGCGCACCGAGGCGCGCTTTACGAACGCGGCTGAACAAGTCGCGGAACTGATCCAAGAGAGATTGCAGAAATACGAATTGGCATTGTGGGGTGGCGTCGCGGCGATGCGCACCCATGACAACCTGATTGATCTTCATAAATGGCAAACCTTTGCGGCGAACCTCGAAATTGAACATCGGTATCCAGGTATCAACGGCATTGGGGTCATCCATCAAGTCAGAAAAGAGGATCTGGATACCTATCTGACAGAACAACTCCGTGATCGTCCAGGCTACTATATTTATCCCCCGCATGACGGCAAAATTTATCAACCAATCACGTTTATCGAACCAGTAGACATCAATGCCGAAGCTGTTGGCCTTGATATGGTGCACGAACAAAATCGCCATACAGCACTGAACCAAGCCCGTGATACAGACAGCGCGCAAATCACCGGACCCATTGTTCTGGTTCAGGATGAAAGCAAACAACCCGGTTTTCTCTTCTACGCCCCTTATTACCAGAGTGATGATCACGATACGTTAGAGGCACGACGCGTTCAGTTCACAGGTGCGATTTATGCGCCTTTTGTTGTGCACAAACTGATGAGCGGCACGCTTGATAAAGACAGGCGTTCAACTGCGATCAGGATCACAGACGGCAACCAAGTGATTTACGATGAGATTAGTGATCAAGATCTGGATTATGACTTCAATTCATTGGGCGTGCGGCAAATCACGATGAACTTCTATGGCCGTGAATGGATTCTCGACATTCGCGCGGGTCTCGATTTTCGCGCCGAGAACTCGGGCATTGAGTCAATCGCACTTCTTCTCGCAGGTCTTCTTATTGATCTGGCTTTGCTGCTTCTGTTCATCGTTCTCACCAGAGCGAACCGACGCGGGCTGGCCTTTACCGATATGGCAACAGCTGCGCTGGACGAGGAAGCGCGCGTGTTACAAACCACGAATGCCGAACTCGTCCAAGCGCGCAAAGCGGCCGAAGGTGTGAGCGAGATGAAATCTCAATTCCTCTCGACAATCAGCCACGAAGTGCGCACGCCATTGACTGCGATCAGCGGAATCTTGGTACTCCTAGAGCGTGCCCAATTGCCAGAAAAACAGGAAAAACTTGTCCAAGCGGGCAAGAAAGCCTCTGAGAATTTGATCAAGCTGCTGACCGATGTCCTTGATTCATCACGTCTAGAGGCAAAAGCAGTCGAACTTTGGGAACGTGACATCGCCATCAAACCTTTGGTTGAGGAATGGCAAACCCTTGCGCGGGGCATGATTGGTAAACTTGAGAAAGACATATGCATCGTCGCTGAGATATCAGACGATAGCCCCGACAAATTTTACGCTGATGATATTCGTGTCTCGCAATTGTTGAACAACCTCATGGACAACGCAATCCGCTTTACCAAACAAGGTGAGATTTCCATCAAAACCTATCCGATTGCGGCAACTCCAAGCGACCCTGAGATGCTTGTTATCGCAATTGCAGATACTGGGATCGGGATTGCACAAGACGATCTTGGTCTGATCTTCGAGCGTTTCCGCCAAGTTGATGGATCGATCACGCGCGAGCGTGGCGGTGCGGGGCTTGGCCTTGCGATCAGCTATGACCTTGCTCAACTGATGGGAGGGGACTTGAAGGTGTCAAGCGAACTTGGAAAAGGCACAGTCTTTGAACTGTACTTGCCGACACATGGATCTAACGCAAAAGGAATTGACATTGAGTAACAAAATACTTGTCGTCGAGGATGACGCCCTGTCGCAATTCGTTATCGTAGAGATGTGTAAAGAATTGGGGTTTGAATGCTTAACTGCCGATGATGGTGCAGAAGCGCTTGATCTGATTGCACAGAACGCGACTGACATTAAGTTGGTTTTGATGGATATTCACATGCCCAAAGTCTCGGGACTTGATGCCACAGGCGCTATTCGAAGTACGTCAGAGGACCCGCCAAAGAACCTTCCGGTGATTGCAACGACAGCGGATAGCAACTGGCACGACCTGCAGCGCTGCCATGAACATGGGTTTCAATTCCACGATGCCTCGCATGAATGGGCGATACTAAATCAACATAAAGTCGTACGAAATTACAACGCCTCCATGCCTGATAATCACGCCTAAAGCGCTTAAAAATATGGACTTTTCTTCGAAGCCTTCAGAAAATAGGCCCAATTTCGAAGCCTTTCCTTTCAGTCAGCTAATACAAATCTGCCTTCTTTTTGACATTTTGTGAATTTCGTATATCAGAATGTGAAAATAGTAGTAGATAGCGTTAACCACTATCTACGATAAGTGCTGCAAGAACCCACGACGGGTTCGATTCTTTAGACTTCTGGGAGGAAGATAATGAAATCTCTACGTAACACGGCCCTCGGCCTGTCTATGGGTATCGTTGCGGCGTCCACAGCATTTGCTGACGGCCATGCAAAAGAACTCACAATTGCGATCGTGAACAACGGTCACATGATCAACATGCAGAAAGTTGCAGAAGCATACACAGAAGAGACCGGCGTTAAGCTGAACTGGGTATCCTTGGAAGAAGGCGTTCTTCGTGAGCAAGTAACGTCCGACACAGCAACCGGTGGCGGCCAGTACGACATCATCAACATCGGCATGCAGGAAGCTCCAATCTGGGGTGCAGCAGGCTGGATCGAGCCGCTGAACTTCAGCGCAGAATACGACGTTGACGACATTCTGCCAGCGATGCGCGAAGGTCTGTCCCACGACGGTACTTTGTACGCGGCACCATTTTATGGTGAATCGTCCATGGTTATGTACCGCAAGGACCTGACAGATGCTGCTGGCGTCACAATCGTTGACAACGACAGCTGGGACAACATCACGGCGGCAGCCGCAGCGATGCACGATCCAGAGAATGGCGTATATGGTGCATGTTTGCGCGGTAAGCCAGGTTGGGGTGACGGCATGGCGTTCGTGACAACTGTTGCAAACTCCTTTGGCGCTGCATGGTTCGACAAAGACATGAAGCCAACGCTGGACACGCCCGAGTGGAATGCAGCGGTCACAATGTATGTAAACTTGCTGAACTCCTACGGACCTCCCGGCTCCGAAGGTAACTCCTTCAACGAGATCCTTGCTTTGTACAACGAAGGCAAGTGTGGCCTGTGGATCGATGCGACAATCGCGGCTTCTTTCCTCGAAGTTGACGGCGTAGCATACGCTCAGTCTCCAAACGCTGGTAACCCAGTGGGCGCGAACTGGCTCTGGGCATGGGCGATGGCTGTACCTTCTGGGACAGAGAACGCTGATGAAGCAAAAGCATTCATCGAATGGGCAACGTCCAAAGAGTACGTACAAGCTGTTGGCAACCACCCAGACTTCGGTTGGGCAAAAGTACCAACAGGCCAGCGTGCATCTACATACGCTATCCCTGAGTTCCAGGCAGTTGCAGGTTTTGCAGCGGCTGAAATGGCAGCAATAGACTCTGCGGCTCCAGGCGCGACAGACTTGAAACCATATGTTGGTGTTCAGTTCGTAGCGATCCCTGAGTTCCCAGAAGTAGGTACAGCTGTTTCCCAAGAAATCGCAGCGGCTCTGTCCGGCGCGAAATCTGTAGAAGAAGCACTTGCAGCTGGCCAAGCAGCGGCAGACGCAATCATGAAGGAAGCGGGCTACTACTAAGCCAGCTAACCAATAAGTACTTGGCCCGATCTTAGGATCGGGCCTTTTACGACCTTGCCTAGTTATGCGCGTTTGGCTTTGATCGCGGCTTAAAGAACGCCGCAGGTCGCCAGACACAGCCCCGCCAAAATAAACCGTGCCCCGAAACCCCTGCTTGTAAGGTAACTCGAGCTATGTCTTCTAACAACAGAACGCTCCCGCGAATTCTCCAGACCCCCGCAGTTGTACTGCTGCTGATCTGGATGCTCGTACCCCTCAGCATGACGCTGTACTTCTCGTTTATCCGTTACGTGCTGAACAACACGCGCCGCCCAGAGTGGACCACACCAAGCCCTAGCAACTGGCGCGGATTCGGAAACTACGAATATGTTTTGAATGCCAAAGACTTTTGGTTCGCTATTCAAAACTCCGTCTTCATCGTTACAAGTATTCTGATTATCACCGTCGTTCTCGGCCTTGGTATCGCAGTACTTGTGAACCGCAAATTTCCCGGTCGCGGTATCGTCCGTGTTCTTTTGATCTCACCATTCTTTGTGATGCCAGCGGTGAACGCGGTTCTCTGGATCAACATGATCCTTGATCCGGTGCTTGGCCTGAACGGTCTTGCGGTTGCGGGTATCAACAGCGTCGTTGACGGGTTGCGCGATTTTCCAGTCCTAGGCTGGTTCTTCAACCTTTGGCCTGTGCTTGAACCGATATCATTCCGCGCCACACAAACCTCTGCTTATGCTGTGATCATGATGGTCGCTTGGCAGTGGACACCCTTCGCGGTCCTGATCTTCATGACATCGTTACAGTCCGAGGACGAAAGCCAGAAGGAAGCGGCAACTCTCGACGGTGCAAGCCCATGGTCACAATTCATCAACCTCACTGTGCCCCATCTGGCCCGCCCTATCGCGATTGTTGTGATGATCCAGTCGATCTTTCACCTCTCGCTTTATGCAGAGATCGAAATCGTCAGCCGCGGCAGTGGTAACAAAAACCTGCCCTATCTGATCGGTGAATTTACCAACAACAACATTGGTGCCGCGAGTGCCACAGGCATCTTCGCAGTCATCCTAGCCAACATCATCGCAATCTTCTTGCTGCGTATGGTTGGCAAGAGCTTGATGGATTAAGGAAAAAGACAATGGCAACAGTTTCTCAAAACTCCCGTCTTAGTAACGTTCTTTGGCCCGTCGCTGCATGGGTGATCGCGCTTATCTTTTTCTTCCCGATCTTCTGGCTCGTGTTCACCAGCTTCAAGACAGACGCCGATGCGGTAAAGCCGGAATTCCTGTTTTTCTTCACGCCCACGCTGGAGAACTACACAAATATGACGGAGAACTATGACTATTGGCGTTTCGCGATAAACTCGGTCATCACGTCGACCTTCGCGACTTTGTTCGCACTGACGGTTGGTGTTCCGGCGGCTTATGCGATGGCCTTCAACCCGTCGCGCCACACCAAAGATATCCTGATGTGGATGCTTTCCACCAAGATGCTTCCAGCGGCGGCGGTTCTTTACCCAATGACCTTCTTGACCAAGAACTTCCTTGGAATTTACGATACGCATTTCTTGGTAATCCTGGTTTTGTGCCTGATCAACTTGCCCATCGTGATCTGGATGCTGTTCACCTACTTCAAAGAGATCCCGAAAGAGATCATCGAAGCGGGTAAAATGGATGGCGTCTCCACATGGGGCGAGATCAAGGACATTCTGATCCCACTCGCATGGGGCGGTATCGCCTCTACAGCGCTTCTGACCTTCATCTTCTGCTGGAACGAAGCCTATTGGACTGTTCGCCTGACAACGATCGACGCGGCAACATTGTCTACATTGATCGAGGGCAACCGCGCACCTGAGGGTCTCTTCTTTGGACGTCTGTCTGCTGTGTCTACCGCTGCGATTGCACCTATCGTAATCCTCGGTTGGTTCTGTCAGAAGCAGCTTGTGGCTGGCCTTACATTTGGTGCGGTGAAGTAAATGACTTTGAACGCCGCCCCTATAAATCTCAGCGGAAAGACAGTGCTGGTCACTGGCGCGGTCGGTGGCATTGGTGCCAGCACGGTTGCTCATTTCACGAGCCTTGGGGCGGTTGTTTATGCGACGGATATTGCAGACAGCTTTGAGGGCGATGCGACGTACAAATCCTTCGATCTTCTGAGCGAGGTAGGTCTCAAAGACTGCCAAGCCTGGATTGCAGAGATCAAGCCAGACGTGCTGTTCAACAACGCCGCCTTGTTCGACATGGGCTCTGTTTTGGAGGCTGACCTCGATCAATTCGACCGCCTCTTTGGCCTAAACGTACGCGCCTTTTATGCAGTGATGCAAAGCGCCGCGAAATCTATGGTCGCAAACGATCAACACGGCTCTATCATCAACATGGCGAGCCAAGCAGGACATCGCGGCGAAGCACTGGTTGCGCACTACTGCGCAACCAAAGCAGCCGTGATCAGCTACACCCAATCTGCGGCCCTCGCGCTTGCGCCCCATAAAATCCGCGTCAACGCGATCAGCCCGGGTGTGATCGACACGCCGATGTGGAAATCCGTTGATGCACTCTTTGCCAAGTTTGAGGGCAAAGAAATCGGTCAAAAGAAACGCGAAGTTGGCGAAGCTGTGCCGCTTGGTTACATGGGCGCGCCATCCGACGTCGCGCGCGCTGCGGTGTTCTTAGCGAGCGATCAATCCAGTTACATGACTGCACAAACCATCGGTGTCGATGGTGGAAATGTGTTGAGGTAGCGCCATGTCAATCATCCTACCTCAAACCGAATTCGTGGACCGCACCACGCGCTCTATCCGTTATCTGGAGCATGGCTGGCCAACAGATTTGTGCCGCTGGCACGCGCATGAAGAGTATGAGTTGCACCTCATCACAGAGACCCGGGGCAAAGCGTTTGTCGGCGACTACATCGGTGATTTTGAGCAGGGGTATCTCTATCTTACGGGTCCAAACCTACCGCACAACTGGGTCACTGACGAACAAGTCTCAGAGCCTGTACACATCCGCGATATGCTCGTTCAGTTCAGCCACAACAGTGTCGAGAGCTTGGCCAAAGGCTTTTCCGAGTTCGCTGAAATTCGCAACATGCTGAAGTCCGCACAGTCGGGTATTTTGTTCGAAGGCTTCAACGCCACTTTCGCGCGTGGCCACATGGAATCGATCCGTGATCATCAAGGTCCTGAGCGCATTCTTGCGTTCATTCGTTTCTTGGTGCGTCTCAATGAACATGCCGAAAAACGCATTCTGTCCGTGACGCGCCTGAAACAGCCGAGTGACGGCAGCAAACACGCGATGATTGGCACCGTGGTGGATTATGTAGTCGAGCATTACCGCGAAGAGCTTTCCGTCAAACAAGCCGCTGATATGGCGGGCATGACGCAAGCCACCTTCAGCCGGAATTTCCAAACGGTGACGGGTCATAATTTCGTTGAATTCGTGAACCGTATTCGCATCGGTAAAGCTTGTGGGATGCTCTACGCATCCGATGCGCCGATCATGACGATCAGCGGGCGCTCTGGCTTTCAGAACATCGCGAACTTTAACCGTCATTTCCTCAAGATGAAGGGCATGACCCCTTCTGCGTATCGGGATGCCGCACGCAAAGATCTCTTTTCTCAAACGGAGACGAACTCATGAACAGTGCGGCCCACAGGCACATCGCCGCAACAGGCTACGATCGAAGCGCCTGTGCCCTCGGTGTCGTCCATCTCGGCTTTGGCGCGTTTCATCGTGCGCATCAGGCGGTGTATCTTGATGACTATATGGAGCAAACCGGCGATCTGCGCTGGGGCATCGCTGCGGTCAATCTGCGCGGCTCCGAGGGAGCGCAATTCCAAGCGGCTGCCAAGGATGTTGATGATCACGACGGCTACTTCCTAAAGTCTATTTCGTCTGACGGTAACGTTGAGTTGCGCCGTGTGCGCAGTCACGCAGCCTTCCTTGATTGGAGCACTAACACCGCGAAAAGCGAAGCGCTCTTGGCGCAGGCCTCTGTTCAACTGGTTACCATCACCGTGACCGAAAGTGGTTATTACACCGACCCGAATGGAGACCTTGATCCAGCGCACCCCGTGATTGCCGCCGAGATTAAAGGCGATGCGCCAAGCAGTGTTTATGGCTACCTGCGCGCTGCTTTACAAACGCGTATGGACGCTGGCGGCGCGCCTTTGACAATCGCCTGCTGCGATAACATTCGCCAGAACGGTAAAATGTTGCACCGCAATCTGCTCGCCTATCTCAACGCTTGCAACGATGCCACTCTCGCCGCTTGGGTCGCCGAAAACGCGACGTTCCCTTGCTCCATGGTAGATCGCATCACGCCGCGCAGCCCTGACGCGCTTGCGACAGAACTCACGCAATTGATTGGCCGCGATGTGACGTCGCCCATTATGGCTGAGGACTTCATCCAGTGGGTCCTTCAGGACAATTTCGCAGGCGATATGCCCGATCTTGCCAAAGCAGGTGTCACAGTTACGCCGGACGTGGATCCATACGAGGAAACCAAAATCCGCGTGCTCAATGGCGGTCATACTGCGATGTGCTATTTCGCGGCACTTGAGAAAATCGAAACCTTCGATGAAATCATGCGCACCCCGCATCTACTTGCGCATTTCAACGCTTTTGAAACGGAAGAAGTCCTTCCTGCGATCACGATTGAGCTGCCCTTCTCAAAAGAAGAGTATCTTGGCAAAATTGCTGCACGCTTTAGCAATGTGGCGATTGGTGACACCGTCGCGCGCATCTGCGCCGATGGCATGGTGAAGTTCCCGATCTTTATTCGCCCCACGCTTGAGGGCTGTTTGAAGCAAGGCATCATGCCACTCAACAGCATCCGCAGCATCGCAAGCTGGTATGTTTTCGCGCAACACGTTGCGGCTGGGAACATCCCGTTCAAATACGTCGAACCCAGCTGGGACGACTTGAAAAAAATGTTGGGCACTGATGATTTCATCACCTCGCGCCTGCTCTGGGGCGAGCTTCCAACTGCATATCCTGAATTCGCAGACACTCTGCGCAACGAAATTTCTGAAATGGAGCTGAAATGGCCGGTTTAACTCTACGCGACGTGCGCAAAAGCTATGGTGACGTACAAGTCATGCATGGCGTCGATCTTGATATTGAAGATGGCGAGTTTGTTGTTTTCGTTGGTCCATCGGGCTGCGGTAAGTCTACGCTTTTGCGCATGATTGCCGGGCTCGAGGAAATTTCCGACGGTTCAGTCGCCATTGGGGAACGTGTTGTGAATGACGTTGCCGCCTCCAAGCGTGGCGTTGCGATGGTGTTCCAAACCTACGCGCTTTACCCGCATATGACGGTTTACAAAAACATGGCCTTTGGTCTGAAGCAGGCCAAAACGGATCCTGCCGAAATCAAGCGTCGCGTTGATGCAGCGGCTGATATTTTACAGATCACCGACTACCTTGATCGCAGCCCACGTAACCTATCGGGTGGTCAGCGCCAGCGTGTAGCCATTGGCCGTGCGATTGTACGTGACCCTGATGTGTTCCTCTTTGACGAACCGCTCTCTAACCTTGACGCCGCTTTGCGTGTTCAGACCCGTCTGGAAATCGCACGCCTTCACCAGCGTCTTAACACAACGATGATCTACGTGACGCACGATCAGGTCGAAGCGATGACGCTTGCGGACAAAATCGTTGTTCTTCGCGATGGTCGTATCGAGCAGGTGGGTTCCCCCATCGAGCTTTATGAGCGTCCCGCCAACGCCTTCGTGGCGCAGTTCATTGGTAGCCCAAAGATGAACTTCTTTGAGACGGCTGACATGCCTGCTTCTGCTGCGGCCGTTCTTGGTCGTGAGATTGGCGCGAACGATCAGGTTGGTCTGCGTCCTGAGCACCTCACGCCTGCGGATGCGGGCAGCGCGGTGATCCAAGGCAAGCTTGAGCTCGTAGAAAACCTTGGCGAGTACGCGTTGGTGCATTTGGCCACGGCGAACGGCACAGAGTTCATCGCGAAGACCGAAAAGCCACCGGTTGAAGCGTTGGGCGAAACTCTGAGCTTTACGATCAAGCCAGAGCTTGCGCACTACTTTGCAAAAGACACTGATTTGCGCGCTTAAATTACGCGCACAGGCACGCTCGCAAGCGAGTGAATGCTGCTGTTTACAGAAGAAACGACTGGACCGGACAGTTCAAACTGTTCGATCCGGTCAGCCAAAGCGTTCAAGAGACAGGTGATTTCTAAACGCGCCAGGTGCATGCCAAGACAGGCGTGAACGCCATGACCAAACCCTACATGCCCTCGTACTTTCCGCTCGATATCAAAGCGGTCTGGATCAGGGAATTTGCTCTCGTCGCGATTGGCAGCGCCGTAAACCATCAAGGCGCGTGTCCCTGCTTTTAGCTGCACACCGCCCACTTCGATGTCTTCCCCGATATAGCGCGAAAACGCTTTGATCGGAGTGTTCATCCGCACCACTTCTTCAATCGCATTGGCAATCAGCGAGCGATCCGCACGCAGTTTCTGCCATTGCTCAGGATGTTTCGCGAACAGCATCATCGCGTAGCCAATGGCGGAAATCGTCGTGTCCAAGCTCGGCGCGATATAGTCACGCATCAGCTCAACCGCTTTGTCAGGCTCTAACCCATGGGCAATGCCACCTTGCGTCGCAAGGTTTGCCCAGCCATCAGGCTTGATCGCGCCAAGCGTCTCAGGGTCTTCCAAAAATGCGCGCAGCTTTTTCAGATTACCAAGTGCTACTTCTCGCCGTTCGCGGGGATCTCCCATGAGTTCAAACGTCGCGGCACCCCATTCGAGCATGTTGTTGGAACCATGCTCGCCCAGCCCCACAAGATCGCGCACAATGGTAAGCGGCAGGTAAGGCGCAAGCTCGCTCGCAGCATCAAATTCACCCGCGTTGGTCATCGTCTCTGCGAGGTTCTGCGCTTCGGTCTCGATCCGGTCTTTCACATCCTTCAACGCCCTTGGCGTGAGCGGAGAGAACGTAATCGCGCGCGTTTCGTCGTGACGCGGCGGATCAGAGTTGAGCGTGCTACCAATCAGAAACGGATTGATCTCTTCATTGATCGACACGCCCTTGCCCGACTGAAACACACGGTGATTGCGCAGGGATTTCGTCAGCTCTTCAAATCCGCAAATCGCATGAAGGTTGTTTTTGGGGAGCCACACCACAGGCCCCAGCGCGAGCATTTTGTGATAGGCATCGACTGGGTTCTCAACATTAGCGTCATCATAAAAATCGACGTCGCAAATCGGAGCACCGCTGGTGTGGATTTCGGTCACTTTATCGCCTCAAGCTAGCCGCGTCGCGCGCGGGCTTTCGTCCATTTGGTAAGTCAAGTGATCCAGCAAACGCATCGACAGCGTCGCTTTCGTCATCGCGTATTCAGGATCTGCCCACAGGTTCTTGCATTCGCGCGGATCTGCGTTGAGATCATAAAGCTCGCCCCAATCCTCGCCCGCATACACAGTCATGCGCCAATCAGCAGAGCGTAGCGTGCGTGCGCGCACCGCCTTGCTGAAACCCATGCGCGGACCGCCATCATTGTGCTCGATCATCACCTCTTCGCGGTGCGCTTGCGTACCGTCCAAGGCACCAAGGAAGCTTTGCCCTTGCATCCCATTGTAAGGCGCAAAACCTGCGCGCTCTAAGATACTGGCAGAGATGTCGATAGTTGATGCCATCGTATCCGCCTGTACCTCAGCGCGCGTTTCTGGGTCAGACCAGATCATCGGAACACGCGTGATCGAGGGCAGCATGATCGGCCCCTTCAACATCAGATTAAAGTCACCCAAATAGTCACCGTGATCGGACGTAAAGATGATCACCGTGTTATCATATTCGCCCGATGCTTTCAGCGCGTCGATCACGCGGCCAATGTGATCGTCGATCATCGTGATCATACCAGCGGTCAGCGCTTTGGCTTCGCGCACTTGTTGATCGTTCGCGCAGAACGGCATCTGCGGGATCGCTGGCTCTATCCCCGCTTCCCACATCTTGCGTTCATGCAGCATCGCGGGCGTGGGGTTTTCATGCGCCGCAAAGGGTAGATCCACATCGAAATCGTCAGGGTCGTACATGTCCCAATATTTGCCCGGCGGATTGAAGGGGTGATGCGGATCAGGGAACGATACGAAGGCAAAGAACGGATCATCCGCATCCTTGCGACCCTTTATATACTCTACCGCCTTATCCGCGATCCAAGCCGTTGGATATTTGTCCTCTGGAACAGGGGTCCGATAAGCTTGTGGGCATGTGTAATCATGCGCAAGCTCATTCACGGGATCATGAAGCTCTTTCCAATTCGGCACAGTTTCGCGGAACCACTGGCCGTACTGACCGCCACATTGATCACCGTGACTCGTCACCATATCCACATGCTGGAAACCATAATAGGGCGTCTCAAACGGCGCATCAGAGGGTTTGTCAAAACTCGCCGGCTCTTCCTTCGTGTAGCTTCCCACGTCGTCTTTCCATGCCTCTGGAATCAGACGCTCAACCGTATCTGGTTTGCGCAAAGGCGGTTCGTCGGTAAAAGGCTGGAGATGGCTTTTGCCAATGCTTGCAGTCGCGTAACCACCCGCCGCCAACACATCAACAAAGGTATTCGCGCGCTCGGAGAGCAAGCAACCATTGTGGCGCAATCCATGCACAGACGGCATACGTCCTGTAAACAACGACGCGCGGTTGGGCATACAAACAGGCAAGGCGACGTGGAAGTCCTGAAACCGCGTTCCCTTGGCCGCAATCGCATCAATGTTGGGCGTGCGAACTACAGGGTGCCCAGCGCACCCAAGCCAATCGGCGCGGTGTTGGTCGGTAATGAACAGCAGGAAATTGGGTTTCTTGGACATTCAAGTCTCTCCTGTTTAGGCGGTCGCGCTTTCACGATGCATTATACGGTGCAAGATCAAGACCCCCACGCCTACCGCAATCGCGCTTAGATGGATCATCTCGGGTTTGGCCAAAATGGTCGCCGCAATCGCGAGACGGATCAGAACCCAAGGCAAGCCAAGCGGCCCCGTATCATAGCGCGCCAAAGCGCTGGCTATGAGATACAGCGCAAACACTAAACGGGCCAATAGCCATAAGAGCGAGACGAAGCTGACGCCGCCCTCATAGCCAGGCAGGAATTCCTTGCTTGGGCTTGTGGGGTCAATGAGTGCTTGATCAATCAGCAAAAGCTCTGGGTAGAAGGCAAAGATGAAAGGGATCACAAACATCACGATGCCAGAGCGCACAGCGCTGAAACCAGTGGCCATCGGTTCGGCCTTGGTGATCGTCGCCGCCGCAAAAGCGGCGAGCGCGACAGGCGGCGTAATGGCTGAAGCAACTGCAAAATAAAAGATAAACATATGTGCCGTAAACGTCGCAAGACCAAGCCCGATCAGCATCGGCCCCATCAGCAAGGCAACGTTGATATAGGCAGGCACCGCAGGCATCCCCATACCAAGCAGAACCGCCAGTAGCATGGTGATTGCGAGCGCAAGGAACTGCATCGAGAAGGACGCGCTGCCGCCTAGATCAAGCGTGAGCAGGAAGCTCAGAATGTCGATGCCAACGAACTTCGACAGGCCCGTAAAGTTCAAGCAAACATCAATAACAGTGACCGCGAGGAACATCAGATACAGCGTTGAAACCGTTATGCCCGCATCAGCCAATGCATCTAGCGCCTTGCGCGGTGTCGCGCGAAAGTCCTTGTCTAGGAACAAAAGCAAGATCACCAAAGCAGCGCCCCACCACCCTGTCGCACCAGCATCGCCAGCGGCGTTTTGGTAAAGCTGCAAGAACCACGGCAATTCAATCGCGCGACACACGCCGTTGTTAACAATGGTCTCAGCGCCAAGCATCCAACCTAGCACACCACAACCGACCGCATCTTTCTTGGTGAGCAGCAAGATCAGGATCAAAAGGATCGGTAGGAAGATTTGCATCAGATGCAGAACATCTGTGCGCGTTATGCGCATATCGTCCGTAAATTCCCCAAACGCCTCGATCCCCTGTTTACGCGATTGGAACATCGCTGTCAGGAACAGACAGAAGAAATACGCAATCGCCGGGATCGTTGCGGCAATGATTACGTCGCCGTAAGGCGTCGCTGTGAGGGCCGCGAGGATGAATGCGGCAACGCCCATGACAGGGGGCATAATCGAGCCACCAGAGGAAGCAGCCGCTTCGACGCCACCCGCGAACACGCGTGAAAAGCCCGCCTTGATCATCATCGGAATCGTTAGAACTCCGGTAGAGAGCACGTTTGTCACAGGACCACCCGTAATCGTGCCAAACATCGCCGACGAAACAATCGCGGCATGCGCAGGACCACCGCGCAGGTTACGCGTCCAGCGAAAGGCGAGCTTGATCAGCGATTGACCACCCGCAGATTTGCCGAACATCGCACCAAGGATAATATAAGGAAACACGAGGTTCATGATAACGTACATGAAGCGGCCAAGCATACCGCTTGAGTTGTTCACCAACGCATCATGCACATTGGGCACGCCGTCTAGGAACGTCCGCGGTTCACCGCCAAGCTTGGTCATGAAGTACTTGTTGATGTCGTTAGGGCCGTGAAAATACCACACCAGCACTGTGCCAATCGTATAGGCCGCAACCAGCAACGCAACGAGCACGAGCGGCAAGCCCCAAACCCGCACATTATAGGCAAGGAAAACAAGGATAGACACGCCAACAATAGCCACCAACCAAACGCCTGTGGTTGCGACGCATTTGGGGTCTTCGACAGTGTCGGGGGCGGGCAGACCCATAGTCTCGGCGAACTCGATTTCTGCCGCCATGGTTTCCGCCATGATACGAGCACGTTCACCTGTGAAGGCGTCAATGATGCAAACGCTATCAATTTCGATAAGATAGGTAAGCGAGATGGCCCCAGCTGCAACCACCAGCGCAACGTCCATAAACGCGCCGAACCATTCTCGTGACGTGCCTTGCCACGCGCGCCACATGGAGTGCTTCATCGCGACGATCACCATCATGATAAAGAAGACGAGCGGATAGAAATACTCGGTCGAGAATGAGCGCACCCGAAGTTTGTCGATGCCCGTAATGTTCTGCCACATCTGATCCCAACCGGGGATCGTTGGCATACTGTTTACGATACCCATCGCCACGAAAATCAACGCCAGACCATAGAGGTACTTATTCGGAAACAGCGTCTTTTTAGGTTTTTGATCAGTCGTGTCGGACATGGGCCACCTATTGGGTCTAGTGTCGCAAAAGGCGCCGCCAGTGTTTGGCGACGCCTCGTTTAGTTAACTGCGGTTTCGCTTATTCAGCAACAGCACAATCGTCGAGCTCGTAACCCGCTTCACGCCATGCGCGCGCGGCGGCAGGGTGATACTTCACAGGGTTCTGACCACACATGCCGAGCATTGGGTTGTCAAAGTTAACGCTGTTACCAAAAGGCGCTTTTGCTTTCAGCTCATCCATGGATGCAACGTAGGCTGCAACGAGATCATAAACGAGCGTGTCATCCATGTCCTTGTGAACCACGTTGCCACCAATGGTCTCGAACGCGCGGAACACGTCGTCCTCAGATACGAACGACCAGCTGTCACCCATGATTTCACGCAGCTCGTTGATGTCAATCTCTGTCGCTGCTGAACCCGGTGCTTTCATGTATTTCTGCATTGCTTCGGATTCGTATGCTTCCTTGGGCATGGACCAACCGGTCATGTTACCCGCAGCAGCAACTGTCGTCAGACGCGAACCAGGGAACAGCTCTGGCAGAACAACCGCATCAGGCTCACCACCTGAAATCACAGACGATGCCTGACCCCAGTTGGACTGCATGCCCTCATAGCCTTCGCCGTCTTTAAGGCCGGCTACGATCTGGATCATGCTACGTGCGTTCGTAAGTGCGCCCCCGCGTGGTGGACCGTTGAAGATCTTTTTGCCTTCCAGATCATCCCAACCGCCAAGGTTTTTGGAATCGTATGCGAAAAGAAAGAAGACACCGAGCGTCACAGGCGTGATCGCGCGCAGGTTACCCGCAAGCTCCGCGCCCTTTTCTTTGCCAAGCGATCCATAAGGACCAACGCCACGGCTCATCAGGAACGGCAGAATATGCGGTGTGCCAGCGATATCTGTCTTGCCTTCAGCGACGTTCTGAATGGAGTTGGTCAGCGTCTGACCTTCTGCAAGCTGAATGTTGGCGATGCCAAGCGTGCCTGCGATCTCTGTCAGGTGCGCGGGTGACAGGTGCACCGCGCCGCCGGGGCTGGCTGTTTCAGCCGTCAAGTTGACCTGCGCGAATGCGGGCATAGCAAGCATCGCGCCACCAAGTAGTGCGCCAATTACAGTATTTTTCATTGTTTCCTCCCAAAAACTTTTTGTCGACATCAGCATTCCCGAGAACAATTAACATAGCAAGCAATAATCAGACCTAACGCGCGTCTTATTTGATGATGCGCTTTACGCCTCAGTCGACAAAATGAAGTCAGCAGCGCGCCCTGCGATCATCATTGTTGGCGCATTCGTGTTACCGGACACCAGCGCAGGCATGACAGAGCAATCCGCGACGCGCAGGTTATCAACTCCGTTCACCCTCAATTCGGAATCGACCACTGCACTGGGACTGCCCCCCATGCGACAGGTTCCAGCGGGGTGGAAAATCGTGCGCGCATGTTTGCGGATCGCGTCATCCAGCGAATTAGAGCCGACGCGCGTGTCGATACTTGCGCTCGGCCACACCTCTTCGCTTAGAACGTCACGCAACTCTGCTTGATCGAATATCTCGCGCGCCAGCCGGATGCCGCGTCTAAGCGTATCAAGGTCGCTGGGGTCTTGCAGCATACGCGCTTCAAAACGCAGATCATCTAGCGGATTCGAAGATGCCAGCGTCAAACGTCCGCGCGATTTAGGGCGCATGGTCATGGGGTGCACTTGAGCGGCATGATAATCGAGCGGCGGCGTACCGGGAGCGCCCGGAGCAAAGGGGGCAAAGTTGAACTGAACGTCAGGCCGCCCAGACCCAGATGTATCCACGCAGGCACCCGATTGGAGCAGGTTCGAGCTAAGCAATCCGCGTTTCCCCATCATGTATTGCGCTCCATGCCACATCCCGCGCAGCCCCTTGTCCGCGCCATAAAGCCCGAGCTTGCCATTGAGACGACGGGTTACGGGGGTGCCCACGTGATCTTGGAAGTTCGCGCCGACTTCGGGCGCGTCGTGCACAACATCAATCCCATAGCGCGTTAGAATATCAGCAGGCCCAATGCCAGAGAGCATCAACAGCTTGGGACTTTGGAAACTGCCTGCGCTCAGAATAATCTCTCGCTTTGCTTGAAGGGTGACAGGCTTTCCATCTCCATCGCGCGCCTCGATACCTGTCGCGCGGCGACCTTTGATCTGGATGCGCTCAACGGATAAGTGTGTCAGCACGCTCAAATTCTCACGGTTCAGCTCAGGTTTCAAAAAACATTGCGCTGCGGATTGCCGTTGCCCTTTATGCGCCGTGACCTGATACCACCCTGCCCCCTCTTGTTGCGCGCCATTGAAATCGTCGGATTTCGGCAAACCACCAGCGAGGCTCGCTTCGATCAATTTTTCTGAGATCGGGTGTTTAGGCGCAGGTGTATCGACCACCAAGCGCCCCTCTGAGCCGTGAAACTGATCCTTGATCGTCGTGTTACGCTCTTGTCGTTTGAAGACGGGCAGCACGTCTTTGTAAGACCAACCTTTGCAGCCGTGCTCTTGCTCCCAGTCATCATAATCACGCGCTTGACCGCGCATGTAGATCATTCCGTTTACAGAACTTCCGCCACCCAGCACGCGCCCTTGCGGGACAGGAAATGGCAAATCATCCAAAGTTGGATCAGGCTCGGACACGACCACTTCCGCGTCTTGTGATTGCAACGCTTTGAAGAAGGTCGCGGGGATGTGGATCCAAGGGTTCACGTCTTTGCGGCCCCGCTCAATCAGAGCGACAGATGCATCGCTGCGTGCCGAAAGTTCAGCCGCAAGAACGCATCCAGCTGCACCGCCACCGACTATGATGTAGTCATATTCTGCTTCCATGACGCGACGATGCACCGACGATCGCGAAGGTTCAAGCGTGCGATACCCCCTTCTCTGACGGAGATTTATCGCCTACCACTTCACCAACACATATCATCAGGAGACCTCACATGCGCGTAGCACTCACTGGCGGATTCACTGGAATTGGCGCATCTGTCGCTCAAAAACTCAAGGCTGCGGGCCATCATGTCACCGCGTTTGATATCGGTGATCCGGGCGAACATGTGGATCACTGGATCAAGACAGATCTGAGCGATCCGAGTTCTATTGCTGATGCGCTCGCTGCTGCCGAAGGCCCCTTTGATGCGCTGATCAATAACGCAGGCTTGCCCCCGCGCGAGGGTCTGGCAGAGGTTGTTCTCAAGGTGAACTACATTGGACTGTGCACATTCCTTGATGGAATGCTCGACAAGCTCGCGAGCGGCGCAGCGGTTGTTAACACTGCTTCACGAGCAGGTGCCGGATGGCGTGAAAACCTCGATCAGGTCAAAGCTTTGATGGCACTGCAAGGCGACAACGTCGCTGACTTTATCGCTGATCAAAAGATGGATGCGACGCGCGCTTATAACCTCTCCAAGGAAGCGGTGATCGTGATGACTATGGCCCGCGCAGAAGACATGACGGCGCGCGGTTTGCGTATGAATTCCGCTAGTCCTGCGGCTGTGAGCACGGGTATCTTGGATGATTTCGTAGCTGCCTTCGGTGAGAAAGTCGCCGCGAACATCGCACGTGTCGGTCGTCCGGGCTTGCCCGAAGAAGTGGCGGATGTGATCATCTTTCTCGCCTCGCCCGAAAGCGCGTGGATCAAAGGACAAGATATCGCGATTGATGGCGGCATGAGCGCGATGGCGATGTCAGACGCGCTAGGTTTGACTTAAGCCGCTGCCATTTGCGCCAAGGCTTGCTTGCGAAAATCTGTAGGTGATTTGCCCGTTGTTTCGCGAAACGCGCGGTTGAATGGACCAAGCGAGCTGAACCCAACATCGAACGCGATTTCAAGGATAGTTTCCTCTGATGCTTCCGGCGCTTCCAAACGCTTTATCGCCGCATCAATGCGCGCACGGTTAATAAAACTTGCGAAATTGCGGTGCCCCAAACCACGGTTTATCGCTTTGCGCACTTGATGCTCAGGGGCACCAACTTTCTGCGCAAGGCCACCTACGGTCAATCCTTCGACTTGCCAAACACCTGCGTCCATCGCTTCCAAGATACGGCGCACTAGCGCCGTTTGCTCATTCGTGCGCTCTTGCAGCGTTGGCTTGTCAGCGGCATCGGGCACGGTTTCGCCCGGCCAATTACTCAGGTTCGCTTTCAACGCCCAAATGGTAAAGACGGTCAAAAACAGCCAGAACACGCTTGATTGACTAAGCGCGACTTGGATTGATTGGAACCCTTTGATCGGAGTCGAGGTGATGGCTTGCCCAACGGCATAGATTAAAAGAAACGCGGACATCACAGGACGCAAACGACGACGCGCATCCTGCAAATCGCCGCGCGCAGAATAGAGGATAAGCGCTAGCAAAGCGATGAAATGCAGCGCTGCATAGGCGCGAAGCGCTGGTACGATTTGGGGCACAATAGGTACTGAAACAATCGCGATGGTGATCATCACGGCCGAGACAAGCCAAAGCCAACGATAGCGTTTCTCATCCAAGAAGATCGTCAACGCGAACCATGTAATGCCGAAAGCGCCAAGGGTTCCGATGATTTTCAAGCTCCAAATCAATTCTGCGGATACGCCGGGACCATCGGCAAGGTGGCTCATGATTTTCGAGGAAGACGCCACCGCAAGCACCGTAAAAGCCATCTGCGCTTCACGCGCGATGCGGCTCATCCAGATGAGGGCCGTTAAAACAAGAAGGGTGCCCAGCGTGGCCCCCCTTACTGCAAAATCTATGACCTCTAAATCCAAAACGCGCCCTCACACATCATACTCTTATGATGCGCAAAAGCGCATGTTTGTCTAGGACTGTTGGTTGTCTTTACGCAGCCGCATGCACATTCAATTCAACCGATTGGGCTGCAACATGGCGCTGCATCGCTGCATGGATCACGAAACCCATCTGCGGCTCAACCTTCATCAAAAGTGCAGCAAGCCAGCCCGGAATACGCGTCACACGCTTCATTCCAATCACAGCACGGAACCCTTCGATCCCGAGCGTGCAAAGGGGCGACGCCTCAAGGTCCTCGATGCGCACATCAAAGCGCTGACGCGCTGTGAGCAAGTCACGTGCTGTACGCTCCACAAGGTCCCATTCGAGACGCACAGCGCGGCGATTTGCCCAACTCGCCTTTGCGCGTTCCATGGCTTCAAACGGGTCACTGCAAGATGCGTGGTAGCCGCATTCTTTCGTCGGCGTGAACACCATCCAAAGTAATTCACCTTTGAGCGTCACCGCCCGGTAAGCCGCCATTTGGCCGTCATCTGACGTCACCTTGTTGCCAAGATCAAAATAGAGCGGGACCCAGTCTGCCTTTGTAAACTTCATATCTGTACTGTTTGAAAGGATCTCTTGATCGATCAAGGACGTCATCTGACGCTGCTTAGCAAGCTGAAGACGGGCGGCTGTGTGTGAAATCTTTGTCATAGTTTAAGTCCTTCGTGTTGGGGTCATGTGTTGTTTTGAAAAGTGATGATCTCTTTTCGCCAACCCCTGCCCCCAACACGCACCGTTTTTCGAAAATGGATGGTTTTTTTCAGAAACGGAGCGGTATACACAGAGTCCTCGAGCACCCGACTTTTGACGGGTTGACGTCTGACCGTAGAACGATTCAGCTAACCGCATGATCCG
>NZ_MLCB01000056.1 GCF_001890925.1 Planktotalea frisia | reverse complement strand
GCGAAAAAAGGTCTTGCGGGTTTTGTGTGATAACACTAGAACCGCCCTCAGCAGCAACGAGATGATCGGAACTGCACTAACGGAAGGTCGGAAACGACGGGAAGTTAGGGACTAAAATCGAGATAGATGTAGCGGGGCGCGCTGATAAGATACGGCGCATCTTGTTTATAGTTGTCTCAACGCTGTTTGAAATTGATATTTAACTGAAGAGATATGTGGGCGGTTTGGTTCATTCGATGGATCAGCCTCGGCATATCGCGCTAGTAGAGAATGTGT
The DNA here is from genome assembly GCF_001890925.1 of Planktotalea frisia. Classification (GTDB taxonomy): domain Bacteria; phylum Pseudomonadota; class Alphaproteobacteria; order Rhodobacterales; family Rhodobacteraceae; genus Planktotalea; species Planktotalea frisia. The sequence goes on along the minus strand of NZ_MLCB01000056.1, from coordinate 5,590 downwards.
CATTTGACGCACTATCGATGATCTAGTGTCAGCTTCACTGTTTGGACGGCTTCTGACTACTTTGTAGTCTTTAGCACAACAAACAGAAGATGAATGATTTGAACAATCATTCGATGTGCAAAGGTTCGACGTCAAGGATAGGTTAGTAATAACCTTTCAACTTGAGAGTTTGATCCTGGCTCAGAACGAACGCTGGCGGCAGGCCTAACACATGCAAGTCGAGCGCTTACCTTCGGGTAGGAGCGGCGGACGGGTTAGTAACGCGTGGGAATATACCCTTCACTACGGAATAGCCTCGGGAAACTGAGAGTAATACCGTATACGCCCTTCGGGGGAAAGATTTATCGGTGAAGGATTAGCCCGCGTAAGATTAGATAGTTGGTGGGGTAATGGCCTACCAAGTCTACGATCTTTAGCTGGTTTTAGAGGATGATCAGCAACACTGGGACTGAGACACGGCCCAGACTCCTACGGGAGGCAGCAGTGGGGAATCTTGGACAATGGGCGCAAGCCTGATCCAGCCATGCCGCGTGTGTGATGAAGGCCTTAGGGTCGTAAAGCACTTTCGCCAGAGATGATAATGACAGTATCTGGTAAAGAAACCCCGGCTAACTCCGTGCCAGCAGCCGCGGTAATACGGAGGGGGTTAGCGTTGTTCGGAATTACTGGGCGTAAAGCGCACGTAGGCGGATTAGTCAGTCAGAGGTGAAATCCCAGGGCTCAACCCTGGAACTGCCTTTGATACTGCTAGTCTTGAGTTCGAGAGAGGTGAGTGGAATTCCGAGTGTAGAGGTGAAATTCGTAGATATTCGGAGGAACACCAGTGGCGAAGGCGGCTCACTGGCTCGATACTGACGCTGAGGTGCGAAAGTGTGGGGAGCAAACAGGATTAGATACCCTGGTAGTCCACACCGTAAACGATGAATGCCAGTCGTCGGGCAGTATACTGTTCGGTGACACACCTAACGGATTAAGCATTCCGCCTGGGGAGTACGGTCGCAAGATTAAAACTCAAAGGAATTGACGGGGGCCCGCACAAGCGGTGGAGCATGTGGTTTAATTCGAAGCAACGCGCAGAACCTTACCAACCCTTGACATACTCGTCGTCGCTCCAGAGATGGAGCTTTCAGCTAGGCTGGACGAGATACAGGTGCTGCATGGCTGTCGTCAGCTCGTGTCGTGAGATGTTCGGTTAAGTCCGGCAACGAGCGCAACCCACATCCTTAGTTGCCAGCAGGTTAAGCTGGGCACTCTAGGGAAACTGCCCGTGATAAGCGGGAGGAAGGTGTGGATGACGTCAAGTCCTCATGGCCCTTACGGGTTGGGCTACACACGTGCTACAATGGCAGTGACAATGGGTTAATCCCAAAAAACTGTCTCAGTTCGGATTGGGGTCTGCAACTCGACCCCATGAAGTCGGAATCGCTAGTAATCGCGTAACAGCATGACGCGGTGAATACGTTCCCGGGCCTTGTACACACCGCCCGTCACACCATGGGAGTTGGTTCTACCCGACGACGCTGCGCTAACCCTTCGGGGAGGCAGGCGGCCACGGTAGGATCAGCGACTGGGGTGAAGTCGTAACAAGGTAGCCGTAGGGGAACCTGCGGCTGGATCACCTCCTTTCTAAGGATGTTTCCGGTCAGACTAGCTTGCTAGTCTCTAGAAACACTTAGCAGAGCAGTAAACAAAACTGCTCATATATTGCCAGACACGTTTTCCTTCGTGATCTGGTCGGACCGAGCCGTCCTCATATCTCTTCAGAACATGCGTCGAGCTAACCGTCGGCGTGGTGGAAAGACCTGCTGCCGAACGGTAGTAAGTCGGTTTTGCTGTGCAAAATCAACTGGGTCGGTAGCTCAGGTGGTTAGAGCGCACGCCTGATAAGCGTGAGGTCGGAGGTTCAAGTCCTCCTCGACCCACCATAGTTTTTGGGGCCTTAGCTCAGCTGGGAGAGCGCCTGATTTGCATTCAGGAGGTCAGGAGTTCGATCCTCCTAGGCTCCACCAAATACTCGATCAGATCGTTAAGCACTTCAGAGTGTTTAGCCGTCCGATTGGACGAATTAACATCGTATATAGAGAAAAATTAACAACACTGTTTGATGCTGCGAAGTAACGTAGTCATCTCGGTGCGGTTCTTAAGCATTCGTGCTTTTGAAGGTTCTTCCAGACCCCTTCCTCGGGTCTTTTTGAATATCCCGTCCGAAACGAACAGGTTGTCCAAGTCAAGTACACTAACCAGAGTGGTTTTGTGGTTACCTCCTGCACGGATGGTGCCACGTATAAGACCACTCATTGTCCTTATCTAAGATAAGGGCGGGAAAATGTATGCTTTTGGTTCAGGAAGCGTGGAATAGTTGCTTACCAGCTTGCTATTTCCTGCATGACGTAAGTCTTGCTCTTTCTGGATCAAATCAAGCGCGAGAAGGGCGTTTGGTGAATGCCTTGGCAGTAAGAGGCGATGAAGGACGTGATACTCTGCGATAAGCCATGTGGAGCCGAGAATAGGCTTTGATACATGGATTTCCGAATGGGGCAACCCACCTGATTATATTCTGTTATTATCTAGCTTCGGTTAGATGGTTATCAGGGTGTAAAACCAGGTACTTATAGACTGAATACATAGGTTTATAAGAGCAAACCCGGGGAACTGAAACATCTAAGTACCCGGAGGAAAGGACATCAATTGATACTCCCCTAGTAGCGGCGAGCGAACGGGGACCAGCCGAGCCTCAATTGTGAATAGAATGGTCTGGAATGGCCAACCATAGTGGGTGACAGTCCCGTATATGAAGCATGAGAGGACGTATTAAGTAGGGCGGAACACGTGAAATTCTGTCTGAAGATCGGAGGACCACCTTCGAAGGCTAAGTACTCCTTACTGACCGATAGTGAACCAGTACCGTGAGGGAAAGGTGAAAAGCACCCCGACGAGGGGAGTGAAACAGTACCTGAAACCGAACGCCTACAATCAGTCGGAGCCCCCTTGCGGGGTGACGGCGTACCTTTTGTATAATGGGTCATCGACTTGGTCTATCTAGCAAGCTTAAGCCGTTAGGTGTAGGCGCAGCGAAAGCGAGTCTTAATAGGGCGAATGAGTTAGATGGATCAGACCCGAAACCGAGTGATCTAGGCATGGCCAGGTTGAAGATTAGGTAACACTAATTGGAGGACCGAACCCACATCTGTTGAAAAAGATCGGGATGAGCTGTGCCTAGGGGTGAAAGGCCAATCAAACTCGGAGATAGCTGGTTCTCTGCGAAATCTATTTAGGTAGAGCGTCGACCGAATACTCTCGGGGGTAGAGCACTGAATGGGTAATGGGGGCCTACAGCCTTACTGATCCTAATCAAACTCCGAATACCGAGAAGTACTAGTCGGCAGACACACTGCGGATGCTAACGTCCGTAGTGGAGAGGGAAACAACCCTAACCTACAGCTAAGGCCCCTAATTCATGGCTAAGTGGGAAAGCAGGTGGGACGACCAAAACAACCAGGAGGTTGGCTTAGAAGCAGCCATCCTTTAAAGATAGCGTAACAGCTCACTGGTCTAAATAAGTTGTCCTGCGGCGAAGATGTAACGGGGCTCAAGCCATGAGCCGAAGCTTAGGATGCACATAGTGCATGGTAGCAGAGCGTAGTGTGACATAGTTCCACACGTCTTTAACCTTCTTAGGAAGGTCTTGGACGTGAGGAGCTTTCTGTGAAGCCGGCGCGTGAGCGATCCGGTGGAGAGATCACTAGTGAGAATGATGACATGAGTAGCGACAAAGAGTGTGAGAGACACTCTCGCCGAAAATCCAAGGGTTCCTGCTTAAAGCTAATCTGAGCAGGGTAAGCCGACCCCTAAGGCGAGGCCGAAAGGCGTAGTCGATGGGAACCAGGTTAATATTCCTGGGCCGTGGAGTGGTGACGGATCTCGACTGTAGTTCATCCTTATTGGATTGAATGGGCTGCTTAGAGGTTCCTGGAAATAGCCCTCCTATAAGATCGTACCCTAAACCGACACAGGTGGATAGGTAGAGAATACCAAGGCGCTTGAGAGAACTATGTTGAAGGAACTCGGCAAAATACCTCCGTAAGTTCGCGAGAAGGAGGCCCAGTTCCAAGGCAACTTGGAGCTGGGGGCACAAACCAGGGGGTGGCGACTGTTTACTAAAAACACAGGGCTCTGCGAAGTCGTAAGACGACGTATAGGGTCTGACGCCTGCCCGGTGCCTGAAGGTTAAAAGGAGTGGTGAGAGCTGCGAATTGAAGCCCAGGTAAACGGCGGCCGTAACTATAACGGTCCTAAGGTAGCGAAATTCCTTGTCGGGTAAGTTCCGACCTGCACGAATGGCGTAACGACTTCCCCGCTGTCTCCAACATAGACTCAGCGAAATTGAATTGCCTGTCAAGATGCAGGCTTCCCGCGGTTAGACGGAAAGACCCCGTGCACCTTTACTACAGCTTCACACTGGCATCAGGCCATGCATGTGCAGGATAGGTGGTGGGCTTTGAAACCAGGACGCTAGTCTTGGTGGAGCCTCCCTTGAGATACCACCCTTGCATTGCTTGATGTCTAACCGCGGCCCATTATCTGGGTCCGGGACCCTGTGTGGCGGGTAGTTTGACTGGGGCGGTCGCCTCCTAAAGCGTAACGGAGGCGCGCGAAGGTTGGCTCAGAGCGGTCGGAAATCGCTCGTTGAGTGCAATGGCAGAAGCCAGCCTGACTGCGAGACTGACAAGTCGAGCAGAGTCGAAAGACGGCCATAGTGATCCGGTGGTCCCGAGTGGAAGGGCCATCGCTCAACGGATAAAAGGTACGCCGGGGATAACAGGCTGATACTGCCCAAGAGTCCATATCGACGGCAGTGTTTGGCACCTCGATGTCGGCTCATCTCATCCTGGGGCTGGAGCAGGTCCCAAGGGTACGGCTGTTCGCCGTTTAAAGAGGTACGTGAGCTGGGTTTAGAACGTCGTGAGACAGTTCGGTCCCTATCTGCCGTGGGTGTAGGATACTTGAGAGGAGTTGCCCCTAGTACGAGAGGACCGGGGTGAACGATCCACTGGTGTACCAGTTGTTCCGCCAGGAGCAGTGCTGGGTAGCTATGATCGGACAGGATAACCGCTGAAGGCATCTAAGCGGGAAGCCCCCCTCAAAACAAGGTATCCCTGAGGACCGAGGTAGACCACCTCGTCAATAGGCTAGAGATGTAAGCGTAGTAATACGCTCAGTTGACTAGTACTAATCGTCCGATAGGCTTGATTTGATCCAGTAACAGCACAGACTGTAACTGATTGAACAGAAGCATACACAACACCATAAGTCGAAAACGACTTGGACAACGTTAATTTTGGAAACACTCAGGAAATCCTGCGTGGATACGTCGATCTTGCACCGCAAAATCAACAAATCCAACAAAGAATAACCACGTGTTTCCATGTTTTTGGTTATTTGGTTTGGTGGTCATAGCGTGAGTGAAACACCCGGTCCCATCCCGAACCCGGCAGTTAAGCACCACCGCGCCAATGGTACTGCGTCTTAAGACGTGGGAGAGTAGGTCACCGCCAATCCAAATAATCAAAACTTTCTCCATATTACGGTC
>NZ_MLCB01000055.1 GCF_001890925.1 Planktotalea frisia | reverse complement strand
TGGCGTGCTTACAATAGCTTTAACTAAGGCTGATGAGTGGGTTTCGAGAGGTGCTTGCTTATCGTAGGTAAGAGCAGAATTAGGCTGAAAAGGCTCCACCTTGGGATCGTTAGTCCCAAGACAGCCAACTAAAGCAAAGCAAGCTAAGAGGCCAAAACCTGTCTTAACTTTTGGTGACGTAGTCAGATGATTTTCCGATGACATGTTAGGCAAAATCTACGGGCTCAAAGTCAGCTTCAGAGATTAAATCTGCATCGATCCCTTGAAGGATGGCGAGATGCTCTGAACCTTTAGAGATGATGGTATCGCTGACATAGTTGCCTGTGCCCTGAGCAATTGTAAGTTCTTTGAATAGAAGCCCGCTATCAATACCAATAACGTCGCTCCCATCAGTGAAGTCTGTGATTATGTCAGCGTCTGTTAATGCACCGCCACCATCGCCAGCACGTAAAATAATTGTATCTGAGCCATCGCCAGTTGTTATGGTATCTGCGCCAGTCGACGTATCAGGTTCTATTCCAAGATAACTATCAAGGATGTTACCATCCTGGTCGCGTAGTATCATTGATACTCCATCAATTTCAAGAGAACCTAAAAATTTATCACCAACAGTGTCTGATGAAGCCATAAATTGGAATGAGCCACTTTCTTTCTCAGTCCCATTCTCAAGAACCTCTATTGTTTGGTCAACTTTGATCCATTCAACGTCTGGCCAATCAATGTAGTCCCCAACAAAACCATTATAGTTATTCTCGTATTCTGAGACGTTTGAAGTCTCATAACTGAATGTCATACTCTGATATGTTATATCCTCATCATTGAAGAACTGCCCATTACCATGCGTGTAAATAAATGTACTTGTAACGTTTGCAATAAGCTCACCATTCATATCCGAAACGGTGATAGTTTCATTTTCAAATGTTTGAAAGGCACTGTCACTGTCGGTTGAATTTGGCAAAGCAAAATCGCTGGCTTTAATATTAGCCTCGATCATCATTTTACCATTTAGATATAACCAAATCTGTTCGTCACCACTCGCGTCTTCTGCTGAATAAAACTGCAAATCTTCTTCATTTGAAGTAACACTTTCAGGCAGCACATTTTTTAGCTCGTTCCAAATTTCAAGGAAATCTGGGTCCTTACTAATCATATCAAACGACAAACCATTTCCAATAATGTTCTTAGTAATAACGTCTCCAGTATTGTCCAAAATTACTACAATACCATCAGAATTCACAATTGAGCCAACGAATTCACCCCAAGGGTTTTCCTCAGTTGTAATGTAAAATTCTT
>NZ_MLCB01000054.1 GCF_001890925.1 Planktotalea frisia | reverse complement strand
TGCACTATGGCGCATTGCGACGCCGATTGATGCAGGAGCCATCCACCCCATCCGCACTAAGCGATCCATATGCTATCATCATTATCTTCGCCGCATTGTTCTGTGGCGGTACGCTGAAAGGGGCGCTTGGTATGGGTTCCCCTGTAGTGGCGGTGCCTGTCATGGCCAGTTTTGTTGATGTGCGACTTGCGGTGGTTGTGATGGTCGTGCCCAACCTGATTACAAATATCGCGCAGATCCGCACTTACAAAAGCGCGCGGATGCAGGGGACGTTTTCAATGCGCTTTGCGCTTTGCGCTTTGCGCTTTGCGCTTGCAGGCGCGTTTGGGGCTGGCGTTGGAAGTTTTGCGCTTGTGCTGTTTTCTGCAACGGTTTTGAAGATTATCGTTGCTTGCGCCGTTTTAGATATGTCACGCTTCGGATTTTGCGGCCCGACTTTTCGATCACTCTGGAATCTGCAACGGCGCTTGCGTTGCCTTTTGGTGCACTTTCGGGTATTTTTCAGGGCGCAGCGGGTGTCTCTGCGCCGATTTCCACGAGTTTTCTAAATGCCGTGAAATTGCAGAGGCCGACGGTCATTGTCACCATCTCGACGCTTTTTGTGGCGATGAGCGTCGTGCAAATTCCCATCCTCGCCTTGTTTGGCATTATGACGCTTCAAACCGCATTTATGGGGGTTTTGGTGTTGCTGCCCTTGTTTGTGGGCATGTCCGTGGGTGCCAGCTTGGCAAAGCGAATGGATACGAAAACATTTGATCGTGCGATCTTGGCGGTTCTTGTTGTTCTCGCGGCCAAGCAATTTTGGGATGCTGGTTTCGCGGCTCTGTGAGTGCCCGCTCAAAGCCGGAACGGCTCGATTTTATCGGCGGACAGCGCATAGCCAATCTCGGCTAGGTGCGTGCGCAAAGATGAGACGCCGAACATGCCAATCACATTGACAGGTTCAAACAGCCCTTTGCTTTCATATGGAATTTCAGTCGTCACAAAAACCAGTTGGTTTGCAGGTGGTGGTGGTACGTGGACGCAGGCCCCTGCAAAGGGCACTAGAATAAACGCTGTTACGCCGGTTCCGCGTTGATCAATGGGGACAACAAAGCCGGGTAAACGCACGATCTCGCCATTCCAATCGGTGCGCACACCGCTTGATGCCGGCTGTTGACTGCTGACGGGCGCTTGGTCGTGATCTATCAAGCCGCGAAAGGCTTGTGGGATCACGGTTTCATTCGGGGGTAATAGATCGCTCCACTCAAGGTCAATGAACTCTTCAGCGCGCGCAACGCTTGGCATCCATGCAGATGCTGCCAGTCCCGCGAGCACAGAGCGACGTTGGAGCAAATGGTTCACCATTCATAGATTTCCATTTTTTCGGCCGTGATCGCGTAACCGGTTTGTCCAAGGTCTGTTGATTGCAACTGGGTGCGCATCTTGCCGATGACCCAAACAGGGTACCAGAGGTCATCTCCCGGCCACGGTGTTTCTGCGTTGACCATCACAAGCTGGTTTGCAGGTGGGGGGGGCGTGTGGATGCAAGCCCCTGTGTAGGGGACGAGCATGAATTCTGTCACACCTTTGGCACTGACATCGAAAGGGATGATAAACCCCGGCATTTTGATGTACGCACCATCGAGGGTATCGTTCAGCTTTGTTGCGTTCTCGTCGTAGATCGGGTTCCACGTGTCGTTGACTTCGTCGAGTTCGCCCTCTCCGATAATTTCTGAATAGGGCACGCCGGGCGGCAATAGATCGTCCCAAGTGATTTCACGTGGCGTGGCTGCAAACGCTGCGCGCGGCGCAGCAAGCGAGCCTGACAAAAGCATCAAAGTTGATCTACGGGAAATCATTGCACTTACCTCGCTTTGAGCGTCACGTTTTCACTATCATACCATCTGCGACGGACATTCTGTAAGCCCTAAGCGCAGGCACCATGCTCACAATTGCGCCAGCAGCGATGACGGCGAGCATGACCCAGACTTCGCGCAGGCTCGGCGGATCAATCGTCAGCCACAGACCAAAGGCACTGTCGAGAATGGGTTGCGCGATAAATAACCCTAGATACAACAGCGCCAATCCAAGCAGCGCGCCCAACGCCGCCATTAGCATCGCCTCGAGCACGAGCATGCTGAGAATGGTCATCGGTCGTGCGCCCATAGCGCGAAAGATAGCCATCTCGCGGCGGCGTTCGTTGAGGCTGGAAAAGATCGTTGCCATCATCCCGATCAGCGCGGTCACAACCACCATGAATGAGACAGCAAGCAGGGCAGTTTCTGCGATGCCGACAATGCTCCAAAGTTCTTGCAAGGCGACGCCGGGAAGGATCGCGAGCAGGGGTTCTTGCGAATATTCATTGATCGCGCGTTGCAATCTAAAGGTCTGCAAAGGGCTTTTCACACCGACAAGCGCTGCGGTGATCGCGCTTGGTTTCAGATCCATCTCACGGATCACATCCACTGGTGTTGCCTGTCCTTGCACCTGCGCACCGCCTTGCCAATCCACATGGATCGCTTCAATCGCCTCCATGCTGACAATCACCGTGCGATCTACCGGCGTGCCGGTTTTGCGCAAAATGCCAGAGACGCGAAACGGTTGATCTTTGTGCTCGGAAAACGAAGCCAGACCATGCGCGACGACGATTGGATCGCCGACACGATAGTTCAAAGTCGCCGCAACATCTGCCCCGATCACTGTGTCAAACAGATCATCCATGATCAGGCCATCTGCCATTTCAAGCGATCTGCCTTGGCGATATTTGTAATGTTCGAAAAAGGCTTGGGTCGTTCCCATGACCCTGAATTGGCGATGACTGTCCCCGAGTGAGATGGGGACGATCCAGTCAACCTCTGGCCGCGCGGCGATGTCTTGATAGCTTTGCCACGTCACGTTGTTCGTGGCGTTACCGATGCGAAATACCGAATAGAGCAGGAGTTGCACCGAACCAGAGCGCGCGCCAACGATGAGATCGGTACCTGAAATAGTGTCGGCAAAACTGGCTTTGGCCCCTGTGCGCACCTTCTCTACACTCAAGAAAAGCGCGACGGACAAAGCAATCGCAAGGATCGTCATTCCGACGGTCAAAGCGCGCGCGAATAACGACGCTATAGCGAGGCGGAGTATCATGGCGTGCCTCTTTCAATCTGCGCAATGTCTTCCATTCGGATCACCCGATCAAAGCGTTCCCCCAAGCGTGGATCATGGCTGACCATCAAGAGCGAGGTGTCATGCGCGGCAGTCTGCGCAAACAGTAAATCAAGGAACGCGGCTTGGCTGTTCGCATCCAGCGCGGATGTGGGTTCATCTGCAATGATGAGCGGCGGTTGACCGATCAGCGCGCGCGCGACTGCGACGCGTTGTTGCTGCCCAACGCTAAGTGCTGTGGCTTTGGTGTTGAATACTCCGCTGGGCAAGCCAAGAGCAGAGCACAGGTTTGACGCTTGCGCAGTCGCATCCTTTGCACGTTTGCGTCGCGCAGGGGCAAAGCGCAGCGGCAATAGGATATTGTCACCAACAGTGCCAAAAGGCAGCAGGTTAAACTGTTGAAAGATTACGCCAATCTGCTCGGCTCTGAATCTATCGCGCTTGCCGCCAGAGAGCTTTGTAATGTCTTGCCCCGCGATTTGAACCACGCCGCTGGTCGGCAGGATCGTACCGCAAATCAGGGACAAAAGCGTCGATTTCCCTGACCCGCTTTCGCCAAGAAGTAACACGGATTCCCCTTTCCCAACCGACAGGTTTGGGACACGCAAGGAAAATCCCGCCTGTCCCATCCACCGAAATTCGACGTCAGAAAGTTGAAGAACCGCGTCCGTCACCTTTTCCTAGCGCCCTAGGTCGAGAACGGGTGCGTCACGTGTCGCTTCAAAAGATTGCGCGCCGCTGCTTGAGATAAGCTGAACTTCGACTTCCGTCGCATTGGGGAAGGTTTGGAAGTAAGCAAATGAAATCTCGTTCAATGCATCAGGGCCATCGCAGTTCAGCATATATTCCGCATGGAACTCTGTGTGAGCGGCTTTTTTTGCATGCGCGTCGTGATCGTCGTCGTCATGCCCTGTTTCTTTGTGGGCTTCATGATCGTGATCGTCATGGTCTTTGTGGCCTTCATCGGCGTGATCATCGTGTTTATCTTCGTCATGCTTGTGCTTGCTGTGATCATCATGCGCTTCTTCGCTTTCGAGTTCGGCGCTTGCGTTTGTGACTGTGCACATCGCGCCAGCTGGTAACACGAACAAATCAAGCGGGGCGTTCAGCGCCGCGATTGCAGTCTCTATCGCAGCGAGGTCCGCATCGCTTTTCGCGACATATTCAAAACCAACAATGTCAGCGCCGGGTGCGTGAAACTCCATAGCGACACTTGTGCCATCTATCGCAATGTTGAGCGCTCCAACACCGTGTTCATGAGCATCAAGTTGACGAGAGTCCTCTGCGAAAACAGGGAGTGCTGTAAGAAGTGCTACTGCAGTAAGGGTTGTTTTCATGTGATCCTCTTGTCGGGTTGATTGCGAGATGTGATCTTGGCACAACCCGTTCTCGCAACGCGGTACCATGCTCTGTAGCTCAGATGGTTTGAAAGGTCCTGACTTTCAAGGAATGCATGGGGCTTTCACTCTGAGTTCATGAAAGTTTTAAAGTGAGTGCTCAAAAAAGTGGTGTTTGGACATGCCGCGCTTTCATGAGGTCACAATGGCTTTAGCTACGCAAATGATAAGTCAGTGCAGCACCGATTGCGAACTTGAGAGCTGTCTCGACGGGGTCATCTAGCCTTGGCAGCAAAATCGCGCGGTTCTTTGAATATGACAGCTCTGCACCAAAACGCGCGCGCATCTCTTCAACCAAAGTTGTTTTACAGTTGAAAAAGATCGCCGGCTGGCCGCGTTGCTTTTCAATGGCCAAGCGTATGGTGCTGCCGGTCTTTTTCTTGCAGGTGATGTAGGCAGGTTCCCCCCAACGCAAGGTTTCCTCTATTTCGCCGATGTGTTCATCTTCGCGCGCGACCTCGAAGATTAAGGCGCGCGCTTGCAAGAGAATGTCCCGCTGTGCTGGTTCGAGGCTTTCGAAGACAGAGGAAACGGGGCTTGGGATTGCGTTCATATAGCTCATGACGCCACCTCGATTGGCAAGTAGATGTCGCTGCGCAAGTCCGCAGGTTTGGTATCAACGGGCGAGTTCAAGTAGCTCTCAAAGCCGGGGTGGTCCGAAATATCATAACCCGATTGTGGCAACCAAACGCCATAAAGCCAGCGATAGGCGTCTTTCATGTCCGCGTAGGGGCCGGTGTATTCAAGCTTGGCGTAGCTGCCTGCGGGGCGCAACAATTCCTTGGTGCCTGACGGGATTTCGGTGTCATCCGAGCAGGGGGTACAGGCCGCTGAGCGCAGTTGGTTTTCTGCGACGAGATCGGGATCATCGTAAAAGATAGCCTGCATTTGTGTCTGAGGTCCTAGCAATTCCGCTTGCGCCAAAGTGCCAAACAATTGCGCCATCGCCGCGTCTATTTGCAGGTATGGCCCTGCGTGAGGAACGCTTATACACCGCACTGCGCTTAGGTGTTCAACTGACACTTTGAAGCCTTGCGCATCTGCCTTTGTATTGGCTGCTTTGAAAGCCGCGTGACTGCCGCGCTGACGGTACGCTGCGGGGCTGTCGTTGTATGCCTCTTTGAACGCACGCGAAAAGGCGTCTTGCGATCCATATTGCGCGAGGGCGGCGATCTTGGCGATCTCCATGTCCGAATTGGCAAGGCGGTCTGCCGCGCGCTGAAGGCGCAAGCGGCGTAACGTGTTGGCCACTGTTTCGCCGCTCATCGCGGTATAGATGCGGTGCCAGTGGTAGCTCGACAGGCAAGCCACTTCGGACAATTCATCCATGCCGATATCGCTCTCAAGGTTTGCATGCAGATAAGCCGTGACGCGCTCAAGACGGCTGCGGTAGCTTTGCTCAGTCGTTTTCATGTTCATTCTCCAGTCCATGTTGTCTGGATGTCAGACTAGGAGAGGTCGAACCGACAAATCCTGCTATCTTTCAGTTTATACACAGAGTCCTCGAGCACCCGACTTTTGACGGGTTGACGTCTGACCGTAGAACGATTCAGCTAACCGCATGATCCG
>NZ_MLCB01000053.1 GCF_001890925.1 Planktotalea frisia | reverse complement strand
TGACCAGATCGCTGCATGACCAACAATCCTCAAACACCAGATTTGACAATAACTCCTCAAAGGGTGGCAAGTCGTACAATCTGTCTGCCATTAACCTTGCCGTATCGAACAGTTCGTAATTCTCCCGTGCCTTTCCTCTGCTGTTCTGTGAGTTCTGTTTATTGCGATTGCCATACTGACGACACCTATCGCTACAGTACTTCTTGTTGGCCCTGTAAGTCATCTCAGAGTGGCAATGGAGGCAGGTCGCAAGCCCACCTCCACAAGTGTTATCAAGCACCTTTCGCCTTTATGGGGCTAGGTGGATTATGTAGGTGGTCTGCTTGATGGGTTTCTTGGGGTGGCCTCATCCATTGCAACACCAGAGTTACCTCACCAGAAGATCTGATACGTGTTGCCACCCATCAAGGCCACAATGATCAACTTGATAAATATGCTCATGTCTTCTGGCCTTTTTCTTTAATGGGATGCACAGTGAACTCTTGTAGGCGTAAGAGCTATCATGGAGAAGAAAATGAAGAAGAGTTTTGTATTTTTACCAGCAGTCATGTTAATTGTATCTGCATGCTCTGGCCCTGATGTGTCAACACGGGTTACCAGCAGTTTAAGCAGAGGCGTTCTGGCCGTTGAGCAAAAAGTTCAAGGCAAAGCCATCATTATGACTCCAAACGTTGAAGACATTACAGATAAAGGATTTAATATCCGATATATGGAGTTGTCATTTGGTTCAGGAGTGCCTGAAAGTATAAGAGATTTGGCGATTGATCAGTGTGAATCTACTGGTAAGGTTGCAGTGTTCATGGGCAATTCACGTGGACTTGTTCAATTAAATACCGTGAAGGCTCACTACGAGTGCAGAGAAATTCAATCCAGCTAAACCTCGTTCTCTATTCGGTGAATGTAAATCTAATTTATGGAGTTGATGATGCAAAATTTTTTAGTAGCAGCAGTTTTGGTTGGGATGAGCTTATTTGCAAGTCAGGCTCATGCTAGTGAATTGAAAATTGGTTCTTGGGGTGGCAATGTTCGCTCTGGACCAAGTACGGACTACCCAAAAATTGGAAGCCTAAAGAATGGCGATCCAGTCGTTCTGTTGAGTAAGAAAAAACCTGCTAACGATGGTTTTAACTGGTTTAAGATTGTGTACGGTAATGGTCAGGTTGGGTATCAATGGGGAGGGATATTGTGTGGTTTCAACAATAAAGTTAATGGTACATATGGCCTCTGCGAGAACGACAATAGGTCCACACCACGAAATTATAAATGTTCCAACCTGACTAGATTTCGCTCCAAGGAAGCTGAACAAAAAACAAAAGTTACATTTTTTGTTGGGCAAACTGATAATTCATTTCGAATTTATTGGCTAGATTATAACGGAAACAAGAAATCATATAAAAAATTAAGCTCTGGGATGAGTTGGACCGCTGAGACATACAGATCCCATCCGTGGGCTATTTATAGGGTATCAGCTAATGGCAGTGAGGCCTGTCATAGTATAGTCAAGGGGAAGAGAAAATCATCACAATGGCTACTTAGATAAGCGGATAGCCTGATCCAAAGCCCACGATCAACGCCAGTGCGCCCCATGTCGTTCAGAAAGGAGTTCATATCACCTTTGGTTGTTGTTCTATGCTCACCGTAGCATTTAGCTTGGACGGCCCAGATCAGACCTTCGTTGTCTCTGAATACAAGATCAGTCCCCAAGTCCTGACGTTGCCACTTGTTATGATAGTCATCCCATAGCCAGACCTTATCGACAGTTTTGGACCACTCAGGATCGTTCTCAAGGAACCACTTGCAGAAGACTTCGAACTTCTTGCCAGCACCTTGTTCACCGAACTCGGTTCGTATGGATGCTATAAACTGATCGAATGTTGCCAACGTATTGCCCTGATTGAATTACCATCAGATGATGAAACAAAACCGCCCGAGCAACAAGTGTAAGGGTTAGTTGATGGTGACACTGGCGGGTTCATAACTTTGGGACCCTCCAGAAAATACGCATATGAATCTGTTTAGAATGGTTTACGTGTTTACACCCACGATCATGATTTGCTTTGGTTTGCTTCCCTCTGATCGCTCCAGTCTTTACCCGCTGGCTCTTGTCGTTATTGTTGTATCCAACTCTCGCACCCGAGGTACAACAACACCATGACAATCAAAAAAGTATTTATTACAGTGATCACCTTGGCCCTACTGGCGAAGGTTTACGTCATACTGACGTCCTGAGGTTGCCCCGATGAACACAAAGCTATCGGCTGTATCTGACAAACGCATGGACCTCACGTGCAGTGCCTGTGGTCATAAGTTCAGCTATAAGATTGCTGACCTAATCCTAACGACCAGTGATGATATAACTGCCCATGAGGTCCGTCAGAGAGCCGTATGCAGAGGCTGTGGTGTCGGGGGTCATAACACGTATCGACTAGTGTAGTTCGCACTATACGTCCCTCTGTGTGAGCCTCAGCGTCACCTCTAGTGCAACGACCAGTCTACGTGGTTGATTGCGTCTCGAAGCCCTTGGAGGGCTAGACCATCAGAGTAATTACCGAAAGTCTGCCCTTCGATTTCATGGCCCATAAGTCTGGCAACTACAGTCACAGGTATCGTTGCGTTTTCTAGCTGAGTGGCGAAGCCTTTTCTCAAAGAGTGGAACACATGGTCGGAACCATATCCCAGTGAGGCTTTTAGCCGTCCAAACCTCTTGCCGATGGCGTTTGACCTGTCGCCATACTGATTGAAGGTTAGACCTGAAAGCAAGTAACCATCTGTGCTGGAATCAACCAGTCTTGCAGCAGTTTGGGCGATGTGAGGATGAATGGGAATTGTGCGCCAACCAGCTTCCGTTTTAGCATCTACAATCTCAACCTTGTCGTTGTAGACATCAGTCAGCTTGAGGGAGCATAACTCCTCAATGCGACAGCCAGTATATGCCCCAAGTGTGATTAAATCCCTGAGGGTGTCATCCTCGCAAGCACCAAGCAGCTTTTGATAATCTTGAACCCTGAACGACTTGCGTTGGGCTTGTATGGTAGCCTTGGTGCGTTTCTTTTGCTTCGGAGGGAAAATCTTCGTGAAAGGAGATGGAACAGTAAGGCCTTTGTTATTCTCAAGGTAATCCCAATAGACGCTGACAGGTGAAATCATCCGCCTTCTTGTCGCTAGAGATAAGCCTTGTTCAGTTCCGAGTGTTACATTCACCCACTCCCTAACGCTGACCCTTGTGGCGTCCGAGGCATACGGGAATTGTTTGACGAAAAGCATTAGGTCTCGTCGCTGCATATCGGCTGTTTTAGGGGCCACATCTCTCGACGCAAAGAACTCATCAACATACTCCCGCAGCAGGACATCATCACCATGCACCACACTGATGGCATCAAACAGCGTAGTGGGGCCGTCTCCCTCGTTCTTGTCTCCAAGGTATTCCCCAATGGCGACCTCTTCTTGCGCCATCCGTATCTCGTGGTCTGGGACGCCTTTAGACCTGTGTCGTTGGGCATCTTGTCGAGCAAGTGCTAATGTGGCGAGAAGTTCATCATCACTTCCAATTTCTAAGTCTTTGGCGATACTGATCTGCTTCTTCCATTCGAGAATAATAGGAGGAACTTTATTCTCTGCAACAGTTTGGGAGTCTGTCTGCAGCGACATTACAAATCTTGGCTTGCCGAAATGGTCACGTAGCGCTTTTGGTATTTCAAGGATAGCATACCACTTCCTTCTACGTCTCTGGAGGTACTTTGGCATCTTGCGTTCCTACACACATCTACCACACACGTTAACCACACACGTTTAGGCAAATAAAGCCTTAAAAGTTGACATATAAAGGGTTCCAGCACCTTGGGCGTAGTATCCCTTCGTCTCCGCCACCTACCCCCCTGTTTTTATTGGTAGGAATGGGTTCGGAATATTTTGAGGTTTTTTTTGTGTCGCAGGGGCTAAAACAGCGATTGCCCAATAATTGCCCAGACTTGGACGGCTACCAATTTTTTGAAGTTTCGAGGGAGGTTCGTGTGAACGTACTTGAGGTACAGGGAATTTCCAGAAATCCAGTTGAGGTTGATGACTCAGGTGCAATTGAAATGTATGCGGCGCTGGGCAAGGCCCTCGTTGAGTTCAACCGAATTGAGGACGCACTTGGGATGATTTTCTCAAGTTTAGTCAATGCGGAAAACAACCTTGCCGCGATTTCGGCCTTCGATGGTATCGAGAGTTTCAATGGAAAACTAGCATTCATTCGCCGGACGCTCGATGCTTTGGAGGCGCATAAAGACGAAAGAGGTGAGGCTGTCCTTATCGAGTTCTTGCCTTCGTTGAAGCAAGCCATTTTAATCCTAGATAAATTCTTACCACGACGAAATTTCCTAGCTCACTCCAAGCTGGTGCGTTTCGATTTTAGTTTCTCAAATGCCGATCCAAAGACTTTGCTGCTGTTCTCGCCCGTGGGCACCAGCCCGTCAAAACACGTGGGGTGGATGAGGCCGAAGTATTTGGCTCGGCTCAATGATGTGATACAAGTGCATGCTGCGTTTGAAGCGCTTAATCAGCACATTTTCTCGTTTGTGATGCGATTGCCGTCAGGAAATGAACATGGTTTCGAGGTTTTGGACTTTCCAGATCTCCCTGAGATGGTCGAGTTCAAAGGCGTACATGTCAAGGAACAACCTTTTGTAAAAATCAACGAAGCATGGTTCAACGGGGACTAAAGCAAAAGAGATCAAATGGACGAAGCAGCACTTCAAAAGTAAGAGATATTCTCGTTCGCAAGAGAGCAGGTGAATCTTATCGCGAAATTCACGCTTCATACCGTGAAATTAGTTACCCGCGCATTGCTGAGATTGCTCGCTTGTCTCGCCGACGAGCACCTTCATCGATGCTTTCTTGCGCTCAGTCCGGAGGTGCAGCTTGGCGAGTCTGCGTAGCTCCAATTCATCTGCGAACCGGAGCCATACAGCGTGAAGCCCGAACAGTGGCGTGTTTGGCCCGCCATTGTGTCCGATCAATGTGTTCTTCGCGGACTGGGCTTAGGCGGCTCGGGTGTTAAACATTGTGCTCCAGCCTAGCGCGCATTTTGACCAAGCTGGCAGCGGGAGCACCAACTTGCTCCGCTTTATCGAGGTAAAGTTGCGCAAGAGCATATCTTTCTTCACGCAAGAGCCAACTTGCACAAGATCGTAGCGAATCTGGGGCGTTCAAGTTAAAGAGTGCGACCCGCAAGTTACCCAAAGCAATTTCATCTTCGGGATCAAGCTTTAGTTTATTCGAAGCGGCAAAAAATTTTTCACGAGCCTGACTAAGATGAGCTGTGATGCTGATATCGGCAAATGTGTTCTTAATAGCCTCGGGTAACGGAGCAACTGAAACATCGCCATGGGGCGGGCGATCTTGATACAGGTTTTCCAAAGACTCGTCCGATAAGATCGCTTCAAGCATTGGTCTATCCGTGTCACGCGCAACAGAACAACTTCGATCAAATGCCTCTCCCACATGAAATACAGGGCCCGGGATCTGCCCAAAAAACCGCTGTAGGTTGAAAACAAACCGCGCGTTGGGTTGCCCGTTCAACATCGGTGGCGTCCGTGAGTGCAGGTAATCCAGAAGATCAATTGCTGTTGCCGAAAATCGGCTGTTGCTTCGTTGCTGCGTTTTGTTGACGATCATTTGGGCGGCTTCACTCAAATGATTTGTATAGAAGTGGCTGAGAATATCCTGTCCGTTCTGACACATACGGTCATAGTTGTGGATGTGGACATTATCTTTGCCAAAAACTTCTATCCAGTCCCGTAGCCGTGGGCCATAGGCAGGAATAGGAGACATGACACGTAGAGGCTCCAGAGTTTCAGGTGCAGCTTTTGCCATCGCTAAAGTAGCGCTGATCGGGAAACCCATCCGTATAAGTTGTTGAACCGCACTGTTCAAAAAATCACGATGATTTCGCAGGTATGCGACAACCTCTACAGTTTCAAACTGGGCTCTCAGTTCAGTTGCGAGGGCGCTTATTTCCGCCAAACGTAAAAGCACACAGTCTTCACCCGATAGCAAAAGTGTTTTGCCTTTTGCCAACCTGACCTGCCCCCCTAGGCTCCCTCATTCATAACGAGAGTTTGCGGGTTTGGATTTCATATTCTTTAT
>NZ_MLCB01000052.1 GCF_001890925.1 Planktotalea frisia | reverse complement strand
AGCAACCGCCCAAAACCTCCGGAAACTCGCTAAGCTCAAGCCGATGGGACCAGCCGCAGGGTGAAAGGCAGGGTGGTTACGACCAGCCAAATGAAATCAACGTAATCACCAGCATCAATGGGCCAAAAACAACGAGTTTTTCAACACAATCGGCTCAAAGCCTCCGTTAGCTGCAATTTAAACCAATGTTTGCATTGGCTCCAACTTTTTCCCTTCCACAAAAAAATAGTCGCCATACCCCCGCCCGACCACCCGCGAAGGGCAGCCGGACGGGGGGGATCACAACGCCTCAGCCCACAGGCAACCTAATCCCCTCGACAATCTCCCGCTTCTGCGCATCAGATATACCCGCTGAGTAGAGCCCATAGGTAAGCTTATTGGCGGACCTTGCCGAGTGATGCCCGACGAGGGTGGCTGTGAAGTGCTCAGGGACACCTGTGCGCTCACACTGGGTGATGAACCACTTTCGGGTAGAGTGGAACACAGTCCCGTGCAGCTCAGGATGACGTCTGCGCAGGTTGGCGTAGCGCTTCACAACCTTGTCCACGCTGAGGTTCGGGAACAGCCTACCAGACTTTGGAAGAGCGGTATCCAACAGCTGCTCAAGAACCCCATGCAGCGGCACCTCCCGCTCAGCTGCCTTGGACTTCAGCAATCTTACCGCGTTAGGCCTAATGCTGACAAACCGCCCCAGGTTGCCCTTGGCTGTGACGTCCTCCGCCATCAGTCCACAGAGCTCACCAGAGCGCATGCCTGTCAGCAAGCCGAACAAGAGTGCACTGTGCAGCACCCTGTCCTCGGCCCCCAGCAACACACTGACCTGTTCATCCGTCAGCACCCCATGGGGATGAACCTCAGGCCGGTCTTTGACCTTGAGGGCCTCCCAGGGGTTGGCTCCCAGCTCCCCCTCACCAACACACCAGTCAAGGAACTGGGACATCTGCTTGAGGATACGGGCCTGGGTCTGGGGTGCCAGCGTGGTGGTCTCGTGCTCCTGGGAGAGCGTTGCAAGCTCCGCCAAGGCTGCCCCCTTCCCCTCCCTGTACTTGCGCACGTTGGGAGAGAGCCGGGTGATGTAGCCGAGCACCTCTTTGCCCTGTGCTTGGGTCAGCGCTCCCACCTGCTCACCCCCCAGATGCGAGGTCAGCAGTGACAGCGCAAAGCGCACGGACTTGTAACTGCCAGGACGTAGCCGCTGAGAGGCTTCTGTGAGGTAAGCCTGAGCAAGCTCGCTGATTAGCCCGTCACCCACAAGACGAGCACGCTGATATCGAGGGCGACCCACAGCCAGTCGAGGAC
>NZ_MLCB01000051.1 GCF_001890925.1 Planktotalea frisia | reverse complement strand
CGGATCATGCGGTTAGCTGAATCGTTCTACGGTCAGACGTCAACCCGTCAAAAGTCGGGTGCTCGAGGACTCTGTGTATATCTCCTAAACTCAAATACGCTGCGCAAATACGCTGCGCAAATACTTTACGTCGAAGGGCTTTGTGTAAAGAAAAATTCGCCTTAATGAGCGAGTTCAAGCCACATTTCTGCATTTAGAAAAGCAAAACCCCCGCAGAGCAAGTCCACGGGGGTTTCAAATTCAAAAGCATTCTAGCTCGTGTAAAAGATGCTTAGAGCATACCTTCACGCTGTAGCTTTTTGCGCGCCAATTTACGGGAGCGACGGATAGCTTCAGCTTTCTCGCGTGCTTTTTTCTCGGACGGCTTCTCGAAATGTTGCTTGAGCTTCATTTCACGAAAAACGCCTTCACGCTGGAGCTTTTTCTTCAGAGCACGAAGCGCCTGATCGACATTGTTGTCACGAACACTAACCTGCATGTGGTTTTCACCACCTTTCTAGTTTGAAGTTGCAAGGATTTGCAGGAAGTGGCCGTATAGCAAAGCGGCCCTATATTGTCTAGTATATGGGTGACCCGTTTGAGAAGGACGTGAAGCGCGATGAACAATGCATTTTTGAAAGAACAGCTTTTGGATGCCGCAATCATTCATGTGGCTTTTGATGGCTGGAGCGAAGCGACGTTTGAGGCGGCTGTTCTGGATACAGACATCTCACCTGAGCTGGCGCGCATCGCTTGTCCTCGCGGTGCGGTTGATCTTGCGATTGCTTACCACCAGCGTGGCGATGCAGAGATGTTGGCACGATTTGCGCGTGATGACGTAAGTGCTTTGCGTTATTCGGAAAAAGTGACAACGCTGGTACGGTTTCGACTTGAAGCTGTAGACGACAAAGAAGCAGTGCGTCGTGGGACCACCTTGTTTGCTTTGCCACATCACGCGGGCGATGGAGCCAAGCTGATCTGGGGCACAGCCGATGCCGTTTGGACTGCGCTTGGCGATACTTCCACCGATTCCAACTGGTACACCAAACGCGCAACTCTGAGTGCTGTGTATTCAAGTACAGTTCTGTTCTGGCTTGGGGACACGTCAGACGACCACGCTGACACTTGGGCGTTTCTTGAGCGCCGAATCGAGGATGTGATGCGCTTTGAAAAAGTGAAGGCACAAGTTAACGAGTCCGCAGTGTTGAAGCCCTTGCTTGCAGGGCCTAAATGGGCACTCAGCTTTTTGAAAGCGCCGAGTTCTGGGCCGCGAAATGATTTGCCGGGCCGTTGGTCGGAACCCACCTAAATTGCTTGAAAGGATCGCCCATGCGCGCTGTTGAAATTACGAAGGCCGGTGGCCCAGAGGTCCTGCAACTCTGTGAACGTCCTATGCCAGTAGCAGGCTATGGGGATGTCGTGATCAAAGTGGCCTATGCGGGTGTGAACCGTCCAGACGCTTTGCAGCGCGCAGGGTCTTATGCGCCGCCACCTACTGCCAGCGATTTGCCCGGGTTGGAAGCTGCGGGAGAAATTGTTGCGATTGGCGCGGGCGTGTCTGAGTGGTCCGTTGGCGATCAAGTTTGCGCACTCTTGCCCGGTGGTGGCTATGCGGAGTATGTCGCGACACCTGCGGCGCATTGCTTGCCTGTCCCTGATGGGATGGGTTTGAAAGAAGCGGCTTGTTTGCCTGAGACTTATTTCACCGTATTTTCCAACGTCTTCCAAAGAGGTGGATTGCAAGCGGGCGAGCGTTTCTTGGTGCATGGTGGCTCTTCTGGGATCGGTACGACTGCGATCCAACTTGGAAAGCTGTTCGGTGCACGCGTGTTTACGACGGCAGGGTCTGATGAGAAATGCGCGGCGTGTTTGGAGTTGGGTGCGGAGCGTGCGATCAACTACCGTGAAGAAGACTTCACTGAAGTGATGAAGGGCGAGGGTGGCGCTGATCTGATCCTCGACATGGTTGGTGGCGAGTATTTGCCGCGCAATGTGAATACTTTGGCGCATGATGGCCGTTTGGTTCAAATTGCGTTTTTGCAAGGACCGAAGATTGAGCTGAACTTCGCGCTGATGATGATGAAGCGTTTGACGATCACAGGATCAACTTTGCGCCCGCAGAGTGACCTTGCCAAGGCGCGGATCGCGGATGCGTTGCGTGAACAGGTTTGGCCTTTGTTGAATGCCGGGCGTTTGGGGCCTGTGATGGATAGCGAATTTAACCTCGCCGATGCTGCCGCTGCGCATACGCATATGGAAAGCAGTGGTCATATTGGCAAAATAGTTTTGCGGGTGGGGTAACACTCTTTTTGCAAAAAGAGTGTGCAAGCTCCTTTGCAAAGGAGCTTGTTTTCTAGCGCACAGGATCGAAAAGGGCATTTGTCATTGAGCAATCCTTGATCGTGTCGCGCCCGCAAGGCACAGGGTCGAGGTCTTTGGACAAACAGATCCGCGCTTCTTGGATGCGGCCTTGTTTGCAGGTGATTGTCAGCGTGTTGGCTTTGAGGAGTGGGTTCTCTTTCAGAAACGCTTCTTCAATCACTTTGGCCGGAACTTTCACAGGGTCTTTCAATTTACGAAACAGTGCGGGGCGATTTACCTTGCCATAAGCTTCGCGGGACAAAGCGTAGTAGTCCTGTGCGCTGAGGCCGGAACAGGTGCCATGTTTTTTCCATTGATGCCAAGCCAGTCCAGACGTTCCCATGATATCGCTCATGCCATTGGTCATGGAACGCGGCGGCTGACGCTCTGAGGTGCGGCAAAAGCTAGGCCAGCCTTGGTGAAACTGCGGCCAGAGGCCATGTAGGGTCCATCCGAAATCGTTAGTCGCATCGCATTGCTCTGATCCGCGCGCATCGCCTTCCAAAGCGCACCACGTGGGGGTCCAGCTGAGAGCGAGGACGTAGTAGTCAAACTCCCCCGCTTTTTCGCCATCTGCACGCAAGCTTCCTGCGAGCATTATAAGTGCCAGAACCAGTTTGCGCATTGCCTCTTCCCTCTTTGTCCAATCGCTACTATATACCTCTCAAGTTCCCCCACAATGGTAACCCGCACCCCTCAAAAAGGTGCCGCCTATTTCAGGCGACGAGAGAGATTTGTTTGAAGGAGAGTTCCCATGGCCAAACCGATTATGGCAAAAGCAACCGCTGTATGGCTGGTGGATAACACAACGATCAGCTTCAAGCAGATCGCGGATTTCGTAGGGATGCACGAGCTGGAAGTGCAAGGGATCGCTGACGGTGATGTGGCCACTGGCGTTAAGGGTTTCGACCCGATCGCGAACAACCAGTTGGTTCAAGAAGAAATTGATTCCGCGCAAGACAACCCGATGCACAAGCTCGCGTTGAAGTATAACGCTGCCGCGCAAGGCGAAGAGAAACGCCGTGGCCCGCGCTACACACCTTTGTCCAAGCGTCAGGATCGCCCTGCTTCTATCCTTTGGTTGGTGAAATTCCACCCTGAATTGACAGACGGTCAGGTTGGTAAGCTTGTCGGCACGACGAAGCCAACAATCCAAGCCATCCGTGAGCGTACGCACTGGAACATTGGCAACATTCAACCGATTGATCCGGTTGCTCTTGGCCTGTGTAAGCAATCCGAGCTCGACGCAGCTGTTCAGAAGGCTGCGGCTAAAAAGGCAGCTGATGGCGAAGTGATGAACGATGATGAGCGCCGTAAACTGGTCAGCACAGAGCAATCGCTTGGCATGGAAGCGGAGCCGAAGATTCCGACGGCGATTGAAGGTCTTGAGACCTTCTCGCTTGGTGACGCCCCTGTTGAGCCGGAAGAAGAGACAGGCGATATTCACGACGCCGAGAGCTTCTTCAACATCAAAAGTGATGATGACGCTGAGGATAGCGACGAAAAGTAGGCGCCTCATTTGTGTGCTTTGATGGCTCCGTGCATTCATTTGCGCGGGGCCTTTTTTGTGTGACCTCGTTAGATGAGGCGCACCCTTACTTCTTCTAAAAGGCACGTCTTTGACTGAAAATGGTCACGTATTTCGCTGACACCTGATCCCGAAAAGCTTTGGAGTGAAACGGGATGGCATCCATCGATACACAATCATTTAATGCGCGCGCTGGCTTGGTTTTAAAGCCTCTGCCCAACAATGCGCTGCAAACGAGTGCGGCTTGTCGGCTCGGTGGACATCCCAACTTACCTGATGGGCTGGAATGACCGCATGTCAATGGCACGCCGTTTCACTTCTTTGCGCAGATTGATTTAGGGCTTTTGCCCCGTGAAAATGGCAGTGAAACCTCAATGCCTGAGATGCCGTCACACGGTACGATCTTTGTTTTTCTATGTCTTGAATATTGCATGAGTGATGTTGATCCGGTGATTTTGTATACGGATCACTCTTTGGATGGTGTGCCGGAGCGCATGCCGCCAGAAAACACCGCGCACTTGTTGAACAACGACCTAGAGCTCTCAGGGATGGTGCACGAAGATGGTGTGTCTGAGGCTGGGACGAGCTTTCGTGTTCAAAACGTTGATGTCCTTCCTTTCAACTCCTACCCAAGTGGTTGGCCGATTTGGGGCGATTGGGATGGGCGGCAAGAGGCGGAGCTTGAGCAACTTTTAGGACGCTTGCCGTCGCTGCCTGATCCACACCTTCCACCTGAGGGCATTGATGCGCCTTGGATGTCTGCACTACCCGAGCGTTACCAGAAAAATCGAATGTTGGCGAAAGCCACGCTCAACTGGGAAGATCTGTTTGATTGGGCAAAAGAATCCTACATGGAATTGTTGTCGCTTTTGCGAGGCGCAGCAAAAGAGAATGGTCCGCAGAATATAAACCCGTCTTCGCGACCCTATGTCGAAGAGCTCGACGCGCTCTGGGAACAGGCGAACTGGACCCACCATAAGTACCATTTCTGGCTTTTGTATTTTCAGGTCTTCTTAAGCCCCGGCGCAGATTACCCGCTAGATTATCGGTTTCGCCATTTTATGGAAATCGCGCAAGGCTGCCGCGGCAAAGTGCCTAAGCGTGTGCGCCAAAATTTTATTCAGGTGATTCAGGATCTTGAGCAAGCCGCGCAAAAGGACGAAATGCTTGCGTTGCAACCGATAGATCTTCCTGAGTATGCGCATATTCGTGCGAAAGACCTTGCTGATGCCGTAGCAAATGCGCTGCGAGTTCTTCAGCCACAAAGAACCGGGCCTGTTCCGCGCCGTGCGCTACCGAAAAATTGGGATGAGTATGTCGTACATAAGACGACTTTGCCTGACGTGGTTGAACGCGGGTTTCGTAGGACTGGTACGGGGATTATCCCTCTACAGATGTTCGGGTATGGGTATCTTTTACAGGACGCTGCATGGAAGCATAGAGACGACGTTCTGTTGCTTCAAATAGGCGATGGATTTGGTACGCCTTTGACGACGGTGGAGTTGCTTCAAGTCTGGATATCACCCGCAAATCTCGCAGCGGGTCACTTTGATAAGATTTATGCAACTTGGGAGGCAACGTAGCGGCTTAGGCCGTTTGCGCGTTCAGATATCAAATAAGAGGCCCAACGCTTTTGAATGCGCTGGGCCTTTTGGTTTCGATCAAAGACTGCTGCTTACTGCCGTCTTAGTTGGACTTACCGTAGAAATTCCCATCGCTGATAGTGATGTCAAAATTACCACCTGCGCGTCCTGATACGGTGCCGGTGACAGAATCGCCCTCAGTCGTGTCAGTCACAACATTACCGTTGAGGTTCAACGTGACATTCGCAGAGCCGCGAATGCGTTCTTCGCCCACAGCTGTGAGCTGGCCGGAGGCGATTGCGCGCAAAACGCCATCTGCTTCACTGCCACTGAGTGTAAGGTCGCCACCCAAAAGCTGTTCAGGCACGTCATTTTCATCCAACAGGTTGAGGTTATTGATGAGTCCATCAATTGTATTTCCATCGAAGTTAACATTCATAACCATGTCGCCAATCACAGCGCCATCAGCGTCACCAGATGCGCGACCACCTGCGGACCCCACAAACGAGGCGGTGCCGGTCGGTAGATTGTCGATTGATGTCCGCGGTAGCATGTTTACGCGTTCAAACTCAGCAAAGCGGCTTTCAACATCTTGCGATGAAATGGAAGGCGGTGTGGGGGATGCACAAGCGGCAAGACTGCCAACGGTTAAGATGAGAATTAAAGGATTTAGATTCACTGATACTCTCCAAATAATGTGTTGTTTGAGTAAAAGCGAGTTATTGTCAAATCTGGTGTTTGAGGATTGTTGGTCATGCAGCGATCTGGTCA
>NZ_MLCB01000050.1 GCF_001890925.1 Planktotalea frisia | reverse complement strand
CCGCTGGGACGAACAGCATCCGTAGATATCGACTGCCTCGTTTTGAGATACGACCCAAGATCGTTCGCCCTCCAGTGCTGTATTGTCGGGGTACCAACCCGACCCAAGCTGCAAAGTCCCGACCGCGATCAAAGGCCTCGCCTTCACCAATGGCCGCAACCATCGCTGTCGATATCATCGGTCCAATGCCTGGGATCGTCTGTAAAACGCAGTTCTCTTCGGTTCGACTAATCTCTTCGATCTCCTTTGAGACCTTATCGATGCGGTCGTCCATCCACATCCAGTCGCCGTAAAGACCGATCAAGATGCGCCGCATCCGAGGTGATATCTCGTCCTTGCGTTCTTCGAGGATCGTTTCAAATGAATTTTTCAAAGCCCTCAACCCCTTGCGAACCGTGATCCCCTGTTCAATCAGGAATGCACGAATTTGGTTGATCGTAGCAGTGCGACGCGACACCAGACGTGACCGCACACGGTGCAATGCCTGTAAGTCGAGCTGGTCCTGCGTCTTCTCGGAAACGGCCTTCAAACTCGGTCGCAGCGCTGCCTCGGCGATGGCTTCAGCATCGTTATAGTCGTTCTTCTGGCCCTTGTTAAACGGCTTCACATAAATCGCAGGGATGATCCTGGGTTCAAAACCCATCTTTCGTAACGTACGGCTGACGAAATGCGCACTCAAGCACGCCTCCATGCCAACCACGCAACGGGGCAGTTCCTCGAATGTCGCGATCAACGCAAGGCGCTTAATCTGCTTACACAAAACACGCTGCCCATCTTGGTTAAAACCAACCAAATGAAACGTGTCTTTCCCAATATCTATGCCAATCGACATTAGTTCATCAAATTCAGTCTTCGCCATGCTACTTCTCCTTTATGCAGGTGAAAATAGGCTCAGCCTAACCTGCTGGGTGAAGCAGCCGGTACATCCCATTAGGAGACATTGACCGACAGTATCGTTGCCGCGATGCAGCTTTTCCTTAGCGCTCGTTTGTCCTTCTTCCAAATGCTGCATTGTGGCTTTTGCACTACTACCACCCCTGTCTTGCATAGAATTTTCAAACTTTAACTAAACCGACCGATACCGTACACGAAGCCTAGCAATGTTATTTTGTGTTTCAATTTATGTAAAACTTAGCCAGGGAAACTAAGATGGGGGCCTCCATTTTCTACAAAGACCTGAGTGATAGGGTTAACTCTCTCGGAGGCTTTCACAACGCGCATTTGCACCTTGATCGGTCTCATACCTTAGACACCGTAAAAACCGGCGAACGCGAAAGCGCTGCGCATTCCACCTTGAGTCACAAACACAGCCTCATTTCGGGGATTCATCAAGGCCCTTGGTATTCCACCGAAAACTTGACTGCGCGTCTTAACCTTAGTCTCGATGAAATGGTTGACTGCAATACGCGCCGCGCCGATAGCGTCATTGATGTCACAGCAGAAGGTTTGGGATTGCGCGCTTTGGAAACTGCGTTGGCTGTCGCTAAAGAACGTTCGCATGAAATCGAATTTCGAGCGGCGGTGTATTCGCCGCTTGGCTTTCGCGATGATGCCCCTGAACGCTGGGATCTGATTGAAGAAGGTGCGAAGATCGCAAACTTTGTTGGCTGCTTGCCCGAACGCGATGATACCTTCGACTACCCTGATCATATTGGCTACGAGGCGTCGTGCAGTCGCATGCTTGACCTCGCGATGCGGCATAATCTTGACCTGCAAGTCCATACTGATCAAGCAAATCGTCCAAATGAACGCGGCACTGAACGGCTGCTTGATGTCATAGAGAGTGATGGCGTTCGCTACGGCACTGCTGACGCCCCCAAAATCTGGGTTGTGCACATGATTTCTCCCACGCTGTATTCAGATGAACGATGGACGAAACTGGTTGAACGTCTGAAGCGTGCGAATGTTGGAGTGATCTGTTGTCCATCTGCTGCGATTGGCATGCGCCAGTTAAGGGGCGTTATGACGCCGACGACAAATTCGATCGCACGCGTTCTTGAGCTCTGTGCGGCAGGACTTCACGTCCGTCTTGGCAGTGACAATCTTGCAGATATGCTCTCGCCTTCGTCTACGGCTGTTCTGACCGATGAAGTGTTCATGTTATCGGCAGCGTTGCGATATTATGATATAGACGTCTTAGCAAAACTGGCCTGCGGCCACCCCTTGAGCAAAGATGACATTCAATCCATTCAAGCGCACTTGGAGGCAAATGATGTTGAAATGGCTAAAGCAATCCGTCGGTGGGGGCCGCTCGCTTAAGCAAGCGCAGACGCCTTTATCTGATGGTCCTATTGATCTTACGGACGCTAAAACCATCGCATCGTTTAAAGAAATTTCCAAAGTCTTGCGCGCACAACGCCCTGTCTGCCCAGTCACCTCTGGCGGCCTCTTGCTTACGGATTCAAACGATGTGAAGGCGGCCTTTTCCAACAAACTGCTTTCGAACCAACCATCCCGATTTTCCGCATTAGCACCCAAGAACAGGGAAAAGTATGTCGCTGCATCAGTGGCGGCAAATATCCCGCCGTTTTTGGATGCTCCTCGCCATGTTGAGGTGCGCAGATGGCTGAGCAAGTGCTTCTTTGAACGCTTTCGCGCTTTCGAACATCAGATTGAAGCGATTGCACGAAAACATATCGACAGCATTGCACCAGCTTTGCCGCATTTGTTAGTCGAAGAAATTGCGCACAAGTTCGTTGTGGATGTCATAGGGCAATTTGTTGGAATCGATGTTGCGCCCGACGACATGAAGCAATTCACAGGCGCGCTTTTTCGATTGTTTGCCCCTGCCGCCGACGCCGAGACTTTTGAACAGACGAATGTTGGGCTAACGAATGCACGTCACCAGTTGATTGCCGCGTTGCACCAACGTCGCATTGATCAAAGAGACAGTCTTTTGAACCTGCTTGACCGTGCAGACCTACCTGATCTGGGCGGCACGCTAAAAGACACGTTGATTGCTGACAATGCGTTGCTGATCTTAGCCGATGGTGTGGAAAACGTCGAAGCCGCAATCGCGAATGTGATGATGCGCTTACAAAATGTCGGTGGTGACGTCTGCGCAGAGTATGTACGCGAAACCGTATTTTTGGACACCCCCGGCCAGACCATTGCGCGCATTGCATCCCAAGAAATGACAATTGGTGGTGAAAAGGTTTCCGCGGGAACACCTGTCTTTTTGTCGCTCGCAAGCGCTAACGACGGTGCCGAAACCGAACAGGATTTCAGTTTTGGGATGGGTCGTCACAAGTGCATAGGCGAGCAGCTTGCAGTGGCAATGATAACCACGTTTTGTCGGCTAATTGCAAATCAGAAACCTGAGATTGATACGTCGAATCTGCACTATGCTGAGATGTTCGGGCACAAATGGCCAAGGGGCGTCGTTCTTACGGTTTACCACTAAATCCATGGCGACATTCGACTAAAGGCTTGGAACGACCAGCTTGCGTTTCGCACCGCTGAATTTCGATTGAAACCGGGTGAGCCCCTGACTGGCCAAGCAGAAAGAGATCCAGAACGGAACGCGTTTGTTTGGAAAGGATAAATCCAACGTGATTTCAATGCTCTCATTCGGGGCGATGGGCTTGTCCCATAAGGCATAGCCAGCACCAGCTTCGCGCGTGTGCCCATCAAGATTCACAAGATCAATTTGCAAGCAAAGCCCGCTCAATTCGCTTTTTTCCCAGACCTGATCAGATTTGTTCGTAACAACAGCTCTGACAGTGCCTTTGATTGATTTTTTATAAAACCTAGGAGCGCTCAGGATAGCTATTTCAGCTTTCGGTGCTTGTAAGCGGCGTTCAAAATCCCAGTGCGCCTGGCTTTGTTGCGATGGCTTGGGAAGCGGCGTAGTGCCGTCTATCGCCGCTATCAATTGTGTCACATGTGGACTAAGATCAGCAGCCATAAATTGATGATCACTGTCAATTTCGATCACTTTAGATCCGCTTGGGTGCACCACGTCGAGCGCTAAATCGAAGCGAGGGAAAATCATGCGCACGGAATTTTTGGGGCACCTCGATATGCAATGTATCGTTGGAGACGTGGCAACACGATCTGGCCAGTAATCAAGGCTCAGAAGCACCCGTATGTCGCGCCCCAAATCGCGCAAACGCTCGGCGGTATGCAACATTACGTTCGCACCGCCACAAAATCCTCCAAGCGAGATCGAGCCACTCGGTTGAAGTGTATCTATTTCCATTGCCAACTGATTGGCCAGCAGTTCAAAATCTGCGACCTTTCGGTCGGGGAACTTGAAAAGTGAACCTGAAAAATAGAGCGGTCTGTCACGCCCTATTGTGTCGACGATGGATTGTATCTCTGCGGAATCCTGACAGGCCCAAAAAAGAGGCGCGCCAGATTTCAAGCTTCCGATGCCATGCATCAAGCCACCTGAAAGCATTACACTGCCCGGCCAACCTGCCATGTTTTGGCGCACAAACCGCACGGCACGGCCTTCTGTTTTTACGCTACCTTGCGTTGTCTTCGACAAGGACTCAACGAGACCGGAAAACGTGGGGTTCTCAAATAATTCGTTTGGGGAAATATCGCGTTTCAGAGCTTTCTCTAAGCTCAACAAAAACTGCGTCGCGCTTAGGCTATCCCCGCCCATATCAAAGAAATCATCTAGTCCCACAGGAGGACGGCATTTAAGTGTATGTATCCATTGAGCCGATACGGTTTTGGCGATTGGTGACATCGGCGCACTTGCGGCAGCTTGGGTACCTGTG
The DNA here is from genome assembly GCF_001890925.1 of Planktotalea frisia. GTDB lineage: Bacteria > Pseudomonadota > Alphaproteobacteria > Rhodobacterales > Rhodobacteraceae > Planktotalea > Planktotalea frisia. The sequence continues at coordinate 1,552 of NZ_MLCB01000050.1, read as the reverse complement.
CGCGCTACCAGTGCTTGCATGCCTTCACGTTTTAGAAGCACACGGTCAACCTTCGCATTCGCCAATCGCGGCAACTGATCCAAAACGGTTATCGTGTTCGGGCATTTGAAATCAACTAACTGGGTCTTCAAAAATGCTTTAATCTGTTCCTCTTGATCGGGTACTCGCGTTGCAATCGTTAAGCCAACACTTTCACCCAATGTGGGATGTGGTAACGCATATGCAGCGGCTTCTAGGACGTCTGGCATCGAGAGTGCAGCGGTTTCCACCTCATGAGGAGAGACTTTTTCACCTCCCACATTGATCATCTCTTTCAAACGACCCCGCAGATACAGATAACCCTCCTCGTCCAACGTGCCAAGATCGCCAGCGAAACCAAGCGTCAAAGAAAACGGCGTCCTTCGCCATTCCTTCATAACCCTCAAAAACACTCGGACCCTTAACGCAAACCTCTCCAGTTTTGCCTGTTTCAAAAGGATTTCCAAAACCATCCAAAATAGCGACGTCTACACCAATCGGTTTGCCCACGCTGCCGAGCCTCGCACTATTTGGATCGCGTCCATTCGTTGCGATCTGCCCAGCGGTTTCGGTCATCCCATACATCTCGATTACGGGGCACCCAAACAACGCTTCAGCAGCGCTTTTCAAATCCGGTGGAACTGGAGCAGAAATACTCCGGATAAACCGTAGAGAGGCCCCCACGTCCTTCATCACTTCTGGCTCAAGATCCTCAACCATGCGCCGCAAAATCGTTGGCACGATTTGAATCCAAGTTGGTCGCTTTGCAATGATCTCTTGTGCAAGCTGCGTGGGAGAGCGCTTGTCTGTGATCGACACCGCTCCCTGCGCGCTCCAAGGCGCAAGCAACACGTCGACCAAGGCGCCGATGTGAAATGTCGGAAGGGCATTTAACGCGTGATCATCTGATGAAAGTTGATGTCCCGTAGCAATATTTTTGGCCGATGCATTGATCGCCTCAATCTGGATCGGAACACGTTTGGGCAGGCCTGTGGAACCTGAAGTGTACAAGATTAATCTGCCCACATTCTCGGATTTCACCTCATTTAGAGAAGTATTTTGTGTCTTCATAGATTGCCAAGCTTTGGCGACTATGGCGTCCCAATCCAGCACCCCCATCGTTTGGAACAAAGGGTTTTTATCTTGGGCAAAGTCTTTGGATAAAATGGCACAGTCTGCGCCAGAGTTTTGCACAACCTTCAAAATTTCTGCATCTGAAAAATTTGGATTAATTGGCATGTAATCCGTGATCTCTGTGATGCATAGCAGTGCAAAAAGTGCTGTTTCATCGTCCCTCAAACAGCCCAAGACACGCACTGGAAGCTTTTCAAACGATTCACAAAATGCATGCTGGATCTCTTTGCGCAAGCGATGGGCATCATCAAAGCTCATTGCCAATCATTGCTGATCAGGGCTGTTTGAAAACCAACAGGAATTTCAACTTGCATCATTTGTGCAGACACCAACTATAATTATACCGCTGCTACCCCAAAACCCGAATTTTTTCATGGGTTATGACGCGGAAATTGTCTGA
>NZ_MLCB01000049.1 GCF_001890925.1 Planktotalea frisia | reverse complement strand
TCAGACAATTTCCGCGTCATAACCCATGAAAAAATTCGGGTTTTGGGGTAGCAGCGGTATAACAGGGCTTTACGGAAACTATTGATAAACTTCCTACTGACGTATTTGTTTTTGTCGGAGGTTGAAGCCAGTGATACTACTGTTGTGCCGTCGACCTGAGGCAGTACAGAAATCTGCGCATATGCGAATTTATTGTGCGTCTCATTGAAAGCTTGCAGTTGACGACCCAAAAAATCATTTTCGATACAAAAACAACCCGTTCCCGAAAACGGCAAGACTTCATCAACTATTGCTGTGAGGTGATAGAGCTTTCTAATGCTTTCTCGGCGTTCAATTTTTGACAACAGTGCGACAAGATTCCATGTGTAGCCAGCGTAATGGAGCATGTTTTCAAACTCTGGGATCATTATGTTTGTATCAAACGCGAAATTGAACCTTGGTACGGCATGAAGCCAATTTGAAAACAATGCCCCGTCTGAATGTACAACCGCCTCATACAAAGCACATCGTTGTGATAGGCTAAGCGCGGAGCGATAATTTGCTTTCAATGGTCCTTTTTCAATATTTGAGAAAACCGATGCATCATGTTCTGAGCAAAGACCTGGAAAAGTTGACGCTTTTCTAGCACTCAACTTAACGAGCTTTTTCCTGCCATGAACACCTGTCGCATTTGGCCCATCCGAAAAACCAAGCACATGGCCCGACTCAGAGATCATTTTGAGCGAGCCGTTACGTTGCTGGGAATGAGATGAAATAGTTTTGTTGCCGCATGCTTGCGCATCAGAAACCACGGGACAACTACGCTTACGATGCGCAAACTTCCTTCTATCTATGCCAAGCTCGTGAAAGTGTTTGTAGTGTTTCGAGTGGTGACACTGAGAATAAAGTTCACCACTCTCACAAAAGCAAAGTTCATCTGCAAAAAACTCTAAAAATTCGCTTTTTTCCAGCAAAACTTAGCGTGCAAACTTCTTATGCTTAATCCGCTTAGGCTCCAAAGCATCCGCACCCAGACGGCGCTTTTTGTCTTCTTCGTAGTCCTCGAAGTTGCCCTCGAACCATTCCACATGCGCGTCGCCTTCAAAGGCCAGCATGTGCGTGCAGATGCGGTCCAGGAAGAAACGGTCGTGCGAAATGACCACAGCGCAGCCTGCGAAATCGACCAAGGCGTCTTCGAGCGCGCGCAGTGTTTCCACGTCCAGATCGTTCGTAGGTTCGTCGAGCAGCAGAACATTGCCGCCCTCTTTGAGCAAACGCGCCATGTGCACGCGGTTACGTTCACCACCCGAGAGCAGGCCAACCTTCTTTTGCTGATCGCCGCCCTTAAAGTTGAAAGATGAACAATAGGCGCGCGAATTCACTTCCGCATCGCCCAGTGCAATGATCTCTGAACCGCCAGAAATCGCTTCCCAAACCGTCTCGTCGCCCGAAAGATCGTCGCGCGATTGATCCACATAGGACAGCTGCACCGTGTCGCCATATTCAATCGTGCCCTCGTCTGGCTTTTCCTGACCCGTGAACATCTTGAACAGTGTGGATTTACCCGCACCGTTTGGACCGATCACGCCGACAATACCGCCGGGCGGCAAATCAAAGGACAGACCTTCAACCAATAGCTTGTCACCCATCGCTTTCTTGAGACCCTCAACCTCGATCACCTTGTTGCCAAGGCGTGGACCGTTGGGAATAACGATCTGCGCGCGGCCAACTTTGTCACGCTCGGACTGACCCGCGAGTTCGTTGTATGAATTGATACGCGCTTTTGATTTCGCCTGACGGGCCTTAGCCCCTTGGCGCATCCACTCAAGTTCGCGCTCAAGCGTTTTCTGCTTAGACTTATCTTCGCGCGCTTCTTGGGACAGGCGTTTCGCCTTCTGCTCTAGCCATGCGGAATAGTTGCCCTCGTATGGAACACCGCGACCACGGTCGAGCTCAAGGATCCAGCTGGTGATATCGTCAAGGAAGTAACGGTCGTGCGTGACGCAGAGGATCGTGCCCTTATAGTCAATCAGGTGCTTTTGCAGCCAAGCAATCGTTTCCGCGTCTAGGTGGTTTGTCGGTTCGTCCAGCAGCAGCATATCAGGCTGTTCCAGCAGCAACTTGCACAGCGCCACACGGCGTGCTTCACCACCAGAGAGCGAGGACACAGCCGCATCATCAGGGGGGCAACGCAGGGCTTCCATGGAGACGTCGATCTGAGAATCTAAGTCCCAAAGGTTCTCAGCATCGATCTTATCCTGCAATTCGGCCATCTCGTCAGCCGTCTCGTCAGAATAATTCATCGCCAACTCATTATAGCGATCAAGCGTTGCTTTCTTATCGGCCACACCCAGCATCACATTGCCGCGTACATCGAGCGTTTCGTCGAGCTTAGGTTCCTGTGGCAAGTAGCCCACATTCGCGCCCTCAGCCTTCCATGCTTCGCCTTGGAACTCTGTGTCGAGGCCCGCCATGATCTTCAAAAGCGTGGATTTACCCGAGCCGTTGACACCCACCACACCGATTTTCACACCGGGTAGGAAGTTTAGGTGGATGTTTTCAAAGCATTTCTTGCCGCCCGGATAGGTCTTAGACACGCCTTGCATGTGATACACATATTGATACGCCGCCATGGGGTCGCTCCTCACGCTGAATTCAGTTTGCATTCACATAGTGTGCTGCGAGGATAGGCGCAATTGGATAGGGAGTTTCATATGCGCGCCTTGCTGGTGTTTTGCGCTTTATGCGTGCCGTCATTGCTGAGCGCTCAGAACAATGACGCCCTGCCCCGTGAATTCGGCTGTCTTTCCCAGCGGGAGCTAAGCAATGACATGCACCCCTCCGAGCTTGCCCGCATAGTACGCGCCTGCGCGTCCGAGCAACGCTATGACGATGCCGTTCAGGTTTATTACACCTACTCCTCCTATGGCCTTTTCGATCAACAACGTGTGCGCGATGAAAGTGCGCATGTGGTGCTTGGTGAACTCTCACAATGGATGTTCGCCTTTTTGGATCGCTCGACCATGACCGGCATACGCGCCTCTATCGACAAACTGCGCGACCCCGCACATCCTTTCTTTCTCGACACATGCGTCGAGATCGAAGCCCTTGGACCACCTACCTACAGACCCGGCTATATGATCAGTTACGGCATGATGCCCCGCAAATCATCGGACGACTGGCAACACGACACTTTTGACAGCGCCGCCGCATGGCGCAAAGCGGTGAGCGAGATCAACGACTGCCCAATCCCCTAATTGCATCAGCTTTGCCCGAGCGATACACGAGCAACATGCGCCCTACAGCACACAACACACGCGGCAGACGCATTGGCCTTTTGGGCGGCTCTTTTGATCCTGCCCATCTTGGACACGTTCATATCACACGCGAAGCCCTCAAACGGTTCGATCTCGATGAAGTCTGGTGGCTCGTTTCCCCCGGTAATCCCCTCAAAAAACGTGGCCCCGCCCCGATGAACCTTCGCATGAGGCGCGCGCGCAAAGTCATGCAGCACCCGCGCGTCCACATCTCCGACATCGAAGCACATCTCAACACACGCTACACGGCTGAAACCCTGCGTGCATTGCGCCAAAAATTTCCTTTCGCGCGTTTCACATGGCTCATGGGCGCGGACAACCTCGCGCAGTTTCACTTGTGGAAAGATTGGGATGAAATCATCGAAACAGTCCCCATCGGCGTCCTCGCCCGCCCCGGCGAACGCATTGATGGTCGCACTGCCCCCGCTGCGCAGATCTATCGCCGCGCACTTCTGAAAGGTCGCCAAGCACGGCTTTTATCACACGCAGACGCCCCTGCTTGGGCCTTCGTCAACGTGCCAATGCGCGATATTTCCTCGACAGAACTACGTGCGCGGGGCGATTGGCCTTCGTGATTGCAACACTGCACTCGCGCAACCCGCCACAACAATCATGCACATACCTGTGATCACCCAAACATCCGGCCATTCACCAAAAATCAACCATCCCAAAACCACCGCTGAAATCAGTTGAAAGTACACAAACGGTGCAAGTTTGCTTGCCTCATGCATCTTGTACGCAAACAGCATCAGCACATTCCCAATCATCGATCCAAGCGCGCTAATCACCGTTAACTTCGCAATTTGCGGCGTGAACTCGGGGAATTGTCCGAACACGAACGGCGTCACCAGAACCACCGATCCGACCATTTGTGTGATCATCAAGCCGCCCAGCGCGACCGACCCTGCCAACCACCGTGAGGCCGTCAAAAACGCACCGTACAAACACCCTGCGAGCAAAGCCCAACCCAGCCCTGCCGACGCCTCAAATCCCGGACGCACGATCAACAAAACGCCCACAAATCCAAGTAGAACCAAGACCGCTTGAACCGCGCTTGCGCGTTCTTTCAAAAGCCACACGGACAATAAGAAACTCACCAAAGGCCCGATAAAAAACGCGCCAAACACATCCGCAAGCGGAGCCAATTGCAGCGCGCGCGTGATACAACTGATCCCGAGCGCAATAAGCACTGCGCGAAACCACACACGCCAATCGCGCCACACAGACAGCCCTGCGCGCCACGTGAATGGCAAGATCACCAAGCCCCCGATCAAAAAGCGTGTCCACACGACATACGTCGGCGCAACGCCAAGCTCTGATGTCAGAATTTTGCTCGCGGCATCACCTGCGGGAATAGCGCTCATCGCGACGAGCATGATCAACATTGCTTTCAACATACCCGCCCCTAGCAGATGCAAATTGCCATCAACAGGGCTTCTGAAAAGTCCCGTTACAGGTCCTTGCCATCACAATGCCGTAAAAAGCCCAACTCTTGCACCGCTCTGGCCTTGTTAAGCCCACAACAATTTGCATTAACTTTTACATGACCAAAATATTTTCAAGACGCTTTTTCCTGACCGCTGCCGCCTCTGCCTCATTTGGGCATGTGGCCTTGGCCAACGCGCCACTCACATCCATCCGGCCCACCATGCGCGGTGGTGCAGCAAAACCTGCGGCTGGCGCAAAAACGGTTCAAGTTAAACCCGCCACGCCCCAAGCGCTTATTGAAGCCGCTCAGCTGGGTGGTGCCGTCGGCTATGCGGTCGCTGATCTCAAATCGGGCAAACTGCTTGAGACAAACAAACAAACGCTCGGCCTGCCCCCTGCCAGTACTGCCAAGGCGATCACTGCGCTCTATGCCCTTGATGCACTCGGCCCGAACTTTCGGTTTGGCACTCAGATTTCGACCAATGGCTCTATCGCCAATGGCGTGGTCAGCGGGGATCTATTCCTTATCGGCGGCGGTGACCCGACCCTTGATACAAACGCATTGTTCGATATGGCCGCGAAACTCAAAGCGCTCGGTATCCGCGAGGTGCGCGGGCAGTTCTTCTACGTAGACAACGCCCTGCCCAACCTCAATGACATCGACCCGTCGCAACCAGAGCACGTGAGCTACAACCCTGCTGTTTCCGGTCTGAACCTCAATTTCAACCGCGTCCACTTTGAATGGCGCCGTGGCAATAATGGCTACAGCGTTGCGATGGATGCGTGCTCTGACAGACATCGCCCGGCTGTCTACATTTCTAAGATGGCCATCGCCGCACGTGATTTGCCAGTCTATTCCTACAAAGACGCGGGCGCTTTTGATCAATGGAGCGTGGCGCGTGGTGCACTCGGTAAAAGCGGCTCGCGCTGGTTGCCGGTGCGCAAACCCGGCCTCTATGCGGCGGACGTTTTCCAGACCTTTGCGCGCGCGCAGGGCATTGTGCTGAAGAACCCCAAACGCAGCACGCGTGCCCCAAAAACGCGCGCGATTGTGACTCACACCAGCGCGCCACTCCGCACCATTTTGCGCGATATGCTCAAGTTTTCCACAAATCTGACCGCTGAAATCGTCGGCCTCACCGCCACGCGTCAACGCGGTGGGCGCGCGACGACCCTTAGAGCCTCCGCTCAATTGATGAGCCGCTGGGCCAATGACGCGCTCAGCATGGGCAACTCCAGCTTTGCCGATCACTCAGGTCTCAGCGACGCCAGCAAAGTCACAGCGCAAGGCATGGTGAACGCGATGCTCGTCGCCCGTCGTCGCGCGGGCTTTGCAGAGTTACTGAAACCCATCGCCATGCGCGATGCCAAGCGCAAAGTCATTAAGGACCACCCGATTAAGGTGAATGCCAAGACGGGGACGCTTAATTTCGTCAGCGCACTCAGCGGTTATATGACGGCACCCGATGGCACCCAGCTCGCCTTCGCAATGATTTGCGCCGACACAAACCGTCGCCGCAGTATCAAAAAGTCTGAAAAAGAAGCGCCGCAGGGCGGACGTGCATGGAACCGTCGTGCCAAAGCGCTGCAACAGAAATTGATCGAGCGCTGGGGTACTGTCTATGGTTAATTCTGAACCACGATCCGCGTGTTCTTAAACCCGTGCTTCTTGACCAGTGAAAACAGCTTCGCCGCATTCGCAGTATGAAGCCTTACGCATCCAGCAGAGGCAGGACGCCCTAGGCTCAGGACCCATTAATTGCCTTGATGCTGGTTTGTCGTCATGATTCACGAA
>NZ_MLCB01000048.1 GCF_001890925.1 Planktotalea frisia | reverse complement strand
CAAAGAGCCTTCAATCGATGCAATCATCCGCCAAGAACGCAACCATGCGTTTGCTTGCAGTGCGCTCAAGGCGTCCGGGTCGTATTCCTTTTTCCAGAATGCGTGCGGGTCCAGGTCACAAGTAACCCGACCCACCACATCAAGCATTCAAAAGGAAATATCATGTCATCACATGACCGTTCACTCTATCTGCGCTACGCAGAGGCACTCAAGCATCCAAACAATTTTTCTGGCGCAGTTGCCGCATTCTTTGCTGCAGACGCCAACATCAACGTTGTCCACCCGTTCAATGAACTGCAAGGGGCAGACACGTACTTTGAGAAATTCCTGCGTCCGTTACAACACTCGTTCGAGGGGCTTTACAGGCGTGACGACATTTTCATGGCTGGCCAATTTGATGGGCAAGATTGGATCAGTTCCACGGGCTACTACGTAGGGCGCTTTGCGCAAGACTGGATCGGCCTCAAGGCAACCGGCACGCTCAGCTATCTGCGCTATGGAGAGTTTCACCGCATTGAGGACGGAAAAGCTGTCGAAAGCTATATCTATCTCGACATTCCCGAGTTGATGATCTCGTGCAACCAATGGCCCCTGACCATGGGCCCCGGCCTGTCGCGTGGACACACCGGAATGATCCAAGGCCCCGCAACCCGCGACGGCGTTATCACAGATGCGCCTGATCCCGCCGAAGGGCAGCGCAGCTACCAGATTGTGACGGACATGCTTGCAGGTCTTGCGACCAAAGACGAAGCATGGCGACCCTACTGGCACGAAAACATGATGTGGTATGGCCCAGGCGCATTCGGGAGCTTTGTTGGGATCGACGAATTTGCATCGTTCCAAGTTCCCTTTGAATCTCAGTTTGACGGGTGGTCTGGAGGGGCAGCGAACAACGGGATGACCAAGCACTTCACAAGATATGGTGAGGGAAATTATACGTGCTCGGGCGGCTGGCCATCCTTAACCGGTGTCAACGTGAAGCCATTCCTAGGGCAAGGACCCACGCAAGAGCGGGTATTCATGCGTGTCTGTGACTGGTGGCGGCGAGAGAATGACATTCTTGTCGAGAACTGGGTATTTGTTGATGTCCCGCATGTTTTGCTGCAGCTGGGATATGATCCGTTGCCACTTTGGCAAGGCTCGTAGGGTGAGAACCACTGGACTACTTTGCTGACTTTTGAGGAAATACTTTCGTATTAAACATCAGAATGTCTGCAGTCATTGCAGACATTCGAATTGCTTTGGGCAATAGCAGTTTTGTTTAAGGTTTTTCGATGCGGGCCTGAGCGTGATTTCTCCTCTTGGTGCG
>NZ_MLCB01000047.1 GCF_001890925.1 Planktotalea frisia | reverse complement strand
CCCGATTACATCTTAGCTGAGCCACAAACCTGTCCGAATTAGTAGGACCACTTCATTAGGTGTCTGGTACTAGTAGGGATATATTACTCTTTGTGTCGTTACCCTTAAGCGGGTGACACAAGTTATGACCACAAGGGGCTCCTATGCCTCTCCCATTACTAGAACAAATAGAAAGATTAAGCAGATTACAGATCAAACACGCAAAACGACCTTGGGGGTTACCCTTGCGATAGTTGGTGCATTGCTGCTAACGCCCGATACGTTGCTGATGCGACTTTCTCAGTTGGATGGTTGGAATATGCTTATCTGGCGTGGAAGCCTAAGTGGCGCAGCTTACCTGATCATTTGGGGGATGCTTGACGGCTGGAAGAGTTTGTCAAAAATCACATCGCTTAACTTTAGCATTCTTCTTTGCTGCCAATTACTCAACGCCGTATTTTTTAGCTTAGCGATTGCACTGGCTCCAGTTGTGATAGTTCTGATTGGCGTCGCTACAGTCCCAGTTTTTGCAGCACTTTTATCAAGGTTAATCCTAAACGAGCCACTGTCTAAACTAACGCTCATGACTGCTTTTGTGGTGCTTTCTGGACTATCGATTTCCCTTCTGGGACATGACATCGATCGGGCTACTATCAGTGAAAAGAACGTCATTGGCTTGCTTCTGGGCTTAGGAGTAGCTTTCGCGCTAGCCATGAATTTCACAATGATACGAAAAGATCAGGACGCACCATTCGTGCTGGCAATGGCTTTGGGGGCTATGTGTGCAGCTGGTGTGGGTTATTTGTGCGCCGAAAAAATACAGTGGCTGCCTGTCATGAATATGCTGTCCATTGGATTAACGGGGATTTGCATTTTACCGCTTTCATTCGTTGCGCTGTCGTATGCTGCAAGAAATGTAAAATCTTCAACGGTAAGTCTGATTATGCTGTCAGAGACTGTATTAGGTCCACTTTGGGTTTGGTGGGGAGTAGGTGAAAGCCCAAACAGGATGATGCTGATTGGTGGTACAGTAGTGCTTGCCGCCATAGCAGCTTTTATTGTGCTTGAACGCAGGAATGACGCTCTGGAATCCGCTTAACTGATTACTTCGATCTGCATCAGCGCGAACGAAATACAATAGAAGCAATGCTCCATGAGCAACGACAGTCGATCTTAGATTAAGACAACACAGTCACAGGCTTCAATGTTGGGATCAATACTGGAGCCTCAGCAGGTCATACGGTCTTCTTCCACGTACACGTTCACTTGATCCCACGGAGAGATGGTGACGTCGTTGACCCTAGAGGTGGCGTGCGTGGGGCTATTCCGAGTAAACAGAGGTATTAACTTGAAGCGTTACCTTTTGCTGCTAAGCGTCCCTCGACTTGCGCACCAAAATCTATTTGAATTCCCTCGGCTTCAATTTCACCTTTCACAATCGCTGTCGGGGACAAACTAACATCAATAGCTGCGATAGTACCCTTTAACCGCCCCTCTACCGTGACCGATCTTGCTCGTACGTTGCCCTCAACCGTTCCTGTAGATGTTACAATCAGCACGTCTACTGTTAGATCGCCAGTGATCTCACCACCGAACTCAACGATACCATCGCTTTGCCAATCACCTTTAATCACAATGCCATCATGTAAAACTGAGCGACGTTGCTTAGTGTCTTTCAAGATAGCAGCTGGAACATCAGATTTGGGGCTTACTGGTTTGGAGAACATCGTCTGGAACGCCTTTTGCATTTTAATTTAGCTTAAATAGTTTTGCTGTTGTGCATAAGTCAACGACTGTTCGGTAAGGGCGTGCGAGGGCCAAGCCAACTTAACAGCCTAAAGCACCAGACAGACCACTGAGCGAGGGTGTGCACGTTTGTGGAAACCTGTGAGCTAGGTGACAAGGTTTTACAGCAACAGGATGCTTGGAAAGCAACAGCACTATGGTCGTTCGCTACTTCATGCGCTGGGCGGACAGAACCGTTCACAAGTCAAAGTGATTCAACAGCATTTATTATGTCGGAAATGTGTGTGTGGTCAGCGTGTGTGGTTAACGTGTGTGGTTGACTATTCGACGCCAGTCACTATACCCCTTATTTGTATGGCCAATATGGTCATTTGGGGGTTTTGGCGGAGACGAAGGGATTCGAACCCTCGAACGAGTTACCCCGTTACTCCCTTAGCAGGGGAGCGCCTTCGACCACTCGGCCACGTCTCCGCTGACCGGAATAGCCTCGAAGCATATGTGGATACAAGTCACAAATCGTGCTGTTTTGCGAAAAAATGTGATCGGTTAGTCGAGCGCGCTCATAACATCAAAAAACTGACGTTTTACCTTTTCAGCATCAACACGCATCAAAACATCTGTATTTGGGCGTGTATCCTCAGCGGGCAAGGTTGCGCCAGAGGTCTCGCCATCGCAAGAAACCATCACAGGGACCGCACGCGCGTCAAACAGCTGAGGGTGCGTGCAGGCGATCACGGCGGCAGGGTCATGCAAAGAGCAGCCATCGTGCTTGCCCACAGTTGTGTAGAAATGCAGATAAAAACGGCTCATTTCGTTGATGAGACCGCCCATGCGAGGCGCGTTTGCTTCAAGCGTGTTAAAATCCTCAGCGGTGCAAAGAATACGGTGGGTCACATCAAGGCCAACCATCACAATATGCGCCCCAGAGGCAAAAACCCGTTCAGCAGCGTGAGGGTCGTGATAAATGTTGGCTTCCGCGTGAGACGTGATATTGCCACCTTCCTCTAAAGAGCCGCCCATGAGCACGATGCGCGCGACATTGCTGGCAAACTCAGGATCTAGATCAATGGCGTCCGCGATATTGGTCAAAGGACCGATGGGGCACAGCACCAACTCACCTTTGTGCTCGCGCGCCATGCGCACCAAAAAGGCAGCGGCGGGTTCTTCAATTGCTTTGCCTTGCGGTATAGCGGCTGGAATTGTGCCAAAACCTTCATCGCCATGCACGTTATGTGAGGGGGGAAAAGCGGGCAGGGCGCGTGGCTGTTTTGCGCCTTGCGCGACAGGAACGCCACTCAAACCGGCCCATTCAAGCAAGCGCAAAGCGTTGCGCGTTGCTTGTTCCGTTGTGACATTCCCAAAGATTGACGTCAGTCCAATGAGATCGATGTCAGGCGCACCTGCGGCGTAAAAAATCGCCATTGCGTCGTCGATGCCGGGGTCTGTGTCGATGATGAGCTTGATTGGTTGGGTCATGAGGTGCGTCCGTTGTTTTGCGTACATGCTGAGTGTTTACCGAGTTGGGTGCAATGGCCATTTTGGGCTAAGGAGCAACCCGTTGCTGTGCAACGTTGCCAGACACGCAAAGCTAAAACTTACGTTCTGATGCATAGTCTTGGACGGATAGAGCATTGCAGAATGCCAAACTGGCGTTAATCTTGCGCGCTCAAAGGGAGGCGCAATGGAAGCGACTGTATTAACTTATGAAATGATGACGGTTCTTGGACTGCTGGCATTCACCGTCTTTCTGTTTGTCTCTGAGATCATACGAATCGACCTAGCTGCTATCTTGGTCATGGTGATCTTGGGCGGGCTCAGTACATTACCAGGGCTCGGCAATCTCGCTGATCGAAGCGAGTTGTTCTCAGGTTTTTCGTCGAATGCAGTCATTTCTATAATCGCAGTCATGATTATCGGGGCAGGTTTGGACAAAACCGGCCTCATGTCCAAAGTTGCCGCCCTCATTTTGAAACGCGGTGGCACGACCGAAGGACGTATCATCCCTATTGTTTCTGGCACTGTTGGGGTGATCAGCTCTTTCATGCAAAATGTCGGCGCGGCTGCGCTGTTTTTGCCTGTGATCAGCCGTATTTCGGCGCGCACTGAAATTCCGATGAGCCGCTTGGCAATGCCGATGGGGTTTTGCGCCATTCTGGGTGGCACGATTACGATGGTCGGCTCATCGCCACTTATTTTGCTCAATGATTTGTTGATATCTGCAAACAGCACCTTGCCTGCGGATCAACAGATGCAACCTTTCGGACTTTTCTCTGTCACGCCGGTCGGCCTTATGCTGGTTTCGACAGGGGTTCTTTATTTCATGCTGCTCGGCCGCTGGATCTTGCCTGATCAACGCGGGCGCGGGGCCGATGCGGGGGCGGCGCGCTCCATGCAGACTTTTGTCGAGAGCACATATGGCCTGCGCGCGGATTTGTTCGAAGTGCGTGTGCCTGAGGGGTCCATTTTGATCGGCCAATCGCTCGCGGATATCATGGTGGCGCATCACATCTACATATTGGGGACGTCTTACAAAGGGCACAAAGTGATTGCGCCGATGGCAGATACGTTGATCGAAGCGCCTGCGCGATTGGCGATCTTGGGCCTACGCCGTGTGCTTGAGGATGAGTTTGCCGAACCTTATGGCCTTGAAATTCTGCCCGCGCTGGATGTGTTCGCGGATGATTTTGCCGCGACCGAGTCCGGTGTGGCCGAGGTTGTTATCCCGCCCGGATCAACGGTTATTGGTCAAACGCCAATTGAACTGCGTTTGCGTCAAAGACATGGCCTCTCGATTCTTGCCATCCATCGCGGCGAAGAAACCATGAGCCATGTGGAGACCGAAAATCATGTCGCGACTCACATCGGTGAAGTGAGCTTGCAAGCCGGTGATACGATGGTCGTGCATGTGCAATGGGAGCGCCTAATGCGGGTCAAAGCGGATCAGAACTTTGTCGTTGTGACCTCAGACTTTCCACAGGACGAATTGCGCCCGCACAAGGTGAACTGGGCGCTGGGTTTCTTTTTCATGACGCTTGGCTTGATCTTGTTCACGGACCTGTTGCTTTCGCTCGCCTTATTGGCAGGCGCGGTTGGCATGATCCTGTCGCGCGTAATCTCTGTTGATGAAGCTTATGATGCGGTGAGTTGGAGCACAGTCTTTTTGCTCGCCTCATTGATCCCATTGGGGCATGCGGTTCAAAATACGGGTACGGCGATGTGGATTGCAGAACAAATCTTGTTCTTGCTCGATGGGTGGCCGTTGTGGTCCCTGCAAGCAGGTCTTGCGATCCTTGCAACCGTGTTTACGCTCGTGATGTCAAATGTGGGCGCAACAGTTTTGCTTGTGCCACTGGCAATTTCAATTGCGATTTCAGCGGGGGGGGATCCTGCCATTTTTGCGCTCACGGTCGCCATTTCAACGTCGAATTCATTCCTAATTCCAACGCATCAGGTGAATGCTTTGATCATGGGACCTGCGGGATATCGCGTCGTGGATTTTGTGCGCTCAGGCGGGATCATGACACTTTTGTTCCTTGCCGTTTCGATGATCGGGCTCACGCTCTTCTTCTAAGACGGGCCCGCACAGGGTTTTCGCGCAGGCCCGATTTGGTAGTCTAGATCAACAGTTCAGCCAAGGCGATGAACAAAGGAATGCTTAGAATCGCGACGGGTGTGCCAAGGCCCGTAGACGTTCCCACATAGGCCGACGAGTTTGCCTCTGGCAGCGCGGCGCGCATGGTTGGTGGGCCGGATATGTCAGAGCTGGACGCGGCCATCACCGCAAGCAAGATCACACCACCCGCTGAGAAACCGGTCAATTCGTGGGCAATAAGGCCTACGCCAAACCCGAGCAAACCGTGGATGATTGGCGCTGCAAGCCCGTAAAGAATGTAGGCATGCGCGACGTTTCTCAGCTCTGAAAGACGTGACCAAGCTTCCATGCCCATGATCAGCATCAAGATGGACAGCAGCCCCCGAAACAGTGGCTCGTAGAAGCTTTTGAACACGGCGTCGGGCTGCGCGAAAATACCTAGCGCCAGTCCCGCCACCAGTGCTGAAATCGCAGGGCTTCTAAAGGTATCGATCAAAATAGCACGCACCATCGCGCCGTTGTCACCGTCACCGCTCGACAGTTTCGGGGGAATAGGGCTACCCGTCTTCATTGTGCCATCTGCATTGATGTTCACGTCGCTCATTTCCTGACGTGCCGCGCTGACCTTGGCGAGCGCGATGGCTGTGACGAGAGCTGCAATGTCCATGAAGGGATAGAGCGCGCCGATGAAGCCTTCATAAGCGATGTCGCTTTCGTCCAAGATTGCCATGCCCGCCGCAAGGGTTGAGGCAGAGACGGCGCCGAACAGACCCGCTGTGGCAAGGCCGTCCACCTTTGAGACCCCATGCCAACGCGCCAAGGTGCGGCTGCCGATCAACACGATGGCGATACCGACAAAGGCCGCGCCAACCGCAGGGACAATAAGGGACAGCAAGTCAGCGTCGCGAATTGAAATGCCAGCGCCCATTCCGACCTTCAAAAGCAGCAAGATCACGATGAATTTGTAAACGGGCTCTGGGATTTCGAATTTACTGCCAAGGGCGGCAAGCAAAACGCCCATGATCAGAAAGGCGAGCGTTGGTTTTTGCATTTGTTCAAACACAGTGCTGGCGATGGTGGCGAGAATATCCATGGCGAGGCTCCTTTTGGATGTCTCGGTTGGGATACTTCTAGGGTCTGAGAAATAAAAATATATCTTTTACATTGTATCGTTCTATAAAAACGAATGATAAATCGATTGAACTATACACAGAGTCCTCGAGCACCCGACTTTTGACGGGTTGACGTCTGACCGTAGAACGATTCAGCTAACCGCATGATCCG